>JBAPNK010000057.1:0-19219 GCA_049279095.1 Minisyncoccia bacterium | reverse complement strand
ATATCAGAAATAATTTTATTTTTTAATTTTTCATATTCTTCTTTACTATACTGCTTATTTAAAATACAATATTTTTTATTTCGTAAACCAACACAACCGAAACAATATTCAACTTCTTTACATAAATCAACATATTCGCTGTATCTGCCGATAGAGCAAGCGGAATGCTTTATTTGATAACCTCCGTCAACCATGCCATTATTTCCAGACAATTCCAAATTCCAAGAAAAGCCTTGATCAATGCAGTCTTTGGTGTTTAATCCTCTTAATGAATTTCGGCAATTTTGCGAATTTTCCCAAGCAAAACAATTTACGCATTTATCACAGTTAGTGAGATAATTTCCAGTTGAATTGGTTGTTTTAATATTAAAATTTTCGCGATGCACCGCTTCATTTTTTATAATACTTTCAAATTCTATTTTCAGATTTTCAACATTTTTATATGAATCCAGCTTAATATTTTTCAGTTCTTCAAAATATTTTTCTCTGGTATATTGCTTGTTTTTGATACAAAATTGCTTGTTGCGCAAGTTGAAGCACATAAAACAATTCTGACAATTTCGGCAGTCAAAAAGAAAATACGAATCAATGCAATCTTTAGATTTTTCAGAAAAATTCAAATTGAAAGATTTATGACATCCGACACAATCGTAACAATTTTCCAAATTAAAAGAATAAACCAAATCAAAAGAATCTTTGGAATCTAAAATTCTATAACAATAATTTAGATTATCACATTTTGAAACCGATCTTGTAAGATAACAATTCTTTGAATCCCAAACATCATCAGACCAGTCGCAATTCGTATTATTTTGTCCGACTTGATGCGGACGAGGAACTTTTTCTTGCAATTCTTTTAATTGATCAAAAAATGATTTGCTGGAATCATAATCTTGCCCGAAATCCGTTGGATCCCAATCATCGCTCCACCATTCGTGAGATTTATAAATGGGATATCTGGGTTTATTGGGCAGAACAGTTATTAAGCTTTCTCCCGACAAATTAGAAACGCCTTTTCTAAATTTTCCGAATACTGAAAAAATAAAATATTGCTTGGTTCTGCATTCAAAACATTGCTTCGGAATTTTCAAGCCAATTTTTTCATACAAAAGCAAATCACCGGAATCTATTGTGAATTCATTTTTACAATCTATACAATTTTTATTTAGTTGGCTCTTTGTATTCATACACATTCACTCGCGCCGGGCGCAAAACTCGCTCGCCCAATTTGTAGCCTTTTTGAATTACAGTTGCCACAGTGTGTTCCAATTCTTTTTTATCCGTTTCCACCATATCAATGGATTGATACATATTCGGATCGAAAATCTCGCCGACTTCGCCAATCGCTTTGACTCCGTATTCTTCAAAGATATTATTCATTTGCGTGTAAATATATTCGACGCCTTTGCGCCAATTTTCGTCCACTTTTTCCCAAGATTCTTTATTGGCAAAAGCCAAATTGAAACTGTCCGCCACCGTCAAAAATCTGGAAAGGATCCGCTCGCGCACCGCTTCCGAAAAAACCGTTCTTCGATCATCTTCTTGTTTTTTGTAATTAATAAAATCCGCCCGCTCTTTCTGCCAGCCGGTCAGGTATTCCTCTTTTTGTTTCTGACAATCTTTCAAATCTTCCCGAAGTTTCTTGATCAACTTTTCAGGTCCTCCTCCTTCGCCCTCCAAAGCTTCAGCGTAGGAGGGGTCGTCTTCGTTGAATTCAAATTCTAGAACCTCAGCCTCATTTTCGGGTGGGTTTTCATTATCTTTTTTATTTTCATCGTCAGACATAGATATATATTAACACAAAAAATACATTTTGAAAATGTTACTTTTGTGATCAAATAACCTCTCCCGCTATTTCCTGCTCGCAAGCTCGCATCGGAAATTTTCTCTTGCACGAAACCGCAGTAAATGCTAAGCAGTTAGCGTTTACTCCACTTCGGAGCTTTGCGGGCTTTCTTTAGACCGAATTTTCGGCGTTCTTTGGCGCGCGGATCTCGTTTCAAAAATCCCAGAGTTTTCAAGTTTCCGCGTAAAGACGGATCTAAGGAAGCCAAGGCGCGAGCCAGTCCGTGGCGAATCGCTTCCGCTTGAGAATGAATTCCCCCGCCTGAAACGCGAGCTTCCACAGCCCACTTTTTGCCCAAAGCGGGAGATACACCTTTCAAAATAGAATCTAAAATCAGACGGCGTTGGTCTTCTGTCTTGAAATATTCTTTACCGTCTTTGCCATTCACGATAAAAAGATTTTTGCTCGCTTCAACGATGCGTACCCGAGCGGTAGAGGTTTTGCGCCTGCCTATTGCTTCAATATATTTTTCCGATTTTTCTTTATCCATATAATTTTAATCTTCAATTTTTAAATTTTTCATCATCATTCGGCGCAACTTGTTGTCGGGAAGCATTTGAAAAGTGGCCAATTTAATTAATTCTTTCAATCCCTTTTTCTCGGCTGTCTCGGTGCCTTTTAAAACGCGACGACCGCCCCTCATTCCCGAATATCTTTGATGATAAATTTCTTCCAATTTTTTGGCAGTAATGCGAAGCTTGGAAGCATTGATTACGGTCACCGAAAAACCGGAATAAACATTGCGTTCAAATTTGGCGCTGGTCTTGCCCATCAATGACATCGCGACTTCCGACGCGACTCTGCCTAAAATTCTCCCGCTTGCGTCTATAATTTTTGTTTCTTTATTTTTCATTATTTTTTATATAAATTCTATAATCGCCATTTTGGCGCCATCGGATTTTCTAGCGCCCAATTTTAAAACTCTCGTATAGCCTCCGTTTTTGTCGGCATATTTCGGCGCTATAATTTCAAAAAGCTTTTTTACTTCTTTGCCTCGGTTGGAGAGCTTAGCGGCGATCTGCCGGCGGGTCGCCAAATTGCCAATTTTGGCGCGAGTCACCAACTTCTCGACAAATGGTCGAAGCTCTTTGGCTTTCGGTTCAGTTGTTTTTATTTTTCCCCGCACGATCAAATTCAGCGCCAAAGAATTGAGCAACGCGCGCTTTTGTGTTTTATCTCTTCCAAATTTTCTAACCGTGTTATGGTGTCTCATGATATTATTCTTTCAAATTCAATCCAAACTTATTAAGCACTTTCTTTATCTCGGCAATGCCTTTCTCGCCAATGCCTTCGATATCAAGTAAATCTTCTCTCTTCTTGCGCGCCAAACCTCCCAAGGTGCGGATATTCGCGCCATTCAAGGCGTTCAGAGTCCGGGTAGAAAGATCCAAACTGTCCGTGCGGGTTTTTAAAATATCGGCAAAATCGCCTTCTTTTTTTTCGTCTTTCTCTTCCTCGTTATTTTTGGTCGGGATTTCTTCTTCCGGAACTTCCGGTTCTTTGAAATCCACAATTGCTTTTAATTGATTGATCATAATTTCAATCGAGCGAGTCAAGGCTTCACGGGCGGTCAAGGTGCCGTCCGTTTCAATGGAAATGCGCAAACGGTTATGATTGGTCTTGTCGCCCACGCGCATATTTTCCACTTCGTAAGCCACTCGGCGAATCGGCGTGAAAATAGCGTCCACGGCAATCGTGCCGACATCCACTTTTTCTTTCTGAAAAATTTCTTTGGCGATAAAACCCAAACCTTTTTCGATCTTCATTTCGATATTCAAATTTATTTTTCCGGTTACTTCCGCGATATGCAGTTCCGGATTTAAAATTTCCACTTGTCCGCCGGTTTTGATATCGGACGCCTTGACTTCTCTGGGACCTTTGATGGAAATACTGGCAATCTGCGGCTCATCGGAAAACATTTTGAAACGGGCCTTTTTTAAATTCAAAATCAGAACAATCACATCTTCTTTGATTCCATCCATCGTCTGAAATTCATGAGAGACTCCGTCAATCTTGATGGAAGTAACGCTGGCTCCCGGCAAAGATGAAAGAATAATTCTTCTTAAACTGTTTCCGAGCGTGTGCCCGTAACCCGGAGACAAGCCGTCTATTTCGAACACTCCCTTGTTCCCAACTTCTTCAACAATCCGCGGCTTCGAAGGCATAATTATTTTATATTCAGGCATAATTTTTATAAAAAGTTAGCTTTTAAAATTTAATAATAAAAAAAATAAATTATCGACTATAAAATTCAAGCACCGCGTTTAGATCAAGAAAACTCTCGATATTTTTCGGCTTATTTAAAATTCGGCCTTCCAAATTGCCCAAATCAAAAGTCATCCAAGCGGGAGAATGATAATCTTTCAATCGGTTTGTCAGATTTTCAAAAATCTTTTTTGTTTTGGATCCCTCGCGAATTTTTACCACATCTCCGATTTTTGTTTCAAAAGAAGGAATAGTCACCCGATGATTGTTCACAATGAAATGTCCGTGCGAAACCATTTGCCGGGTGGCGCGGCGCGAAGCGCCCAAGCCCATTCGATAGACGACATTGTCCAGCCGGGACTCCAATTGCTCGTAAAGTTTTTCCGCGGTTCCGGCGCCCTTGATTTGCGAGGCCTTTTTGACATAATTGGAAAGCTGTCGTTCCGAAATGCCATAAGAAAAACGGATTTTTTGTTTTTCGATAAGCTGCGCCCCGTATTCGGTCGGAGCTTTCGGCCGTTTCCCGGAAGGCAACGACTTCGCGGCGGAAGAAGCGAATTTGGCGGTCTGACATTTGTCATAAACTCCGGCGCCGAGTCTTCGGCAAATTTTAAATTTTGGTTTGGATATCATGTTTTTTTAAATATTAAACTCTTCGTGGCTTCTTGGCTTTCGGTCCATTATGCGGGACCGGCGTCGCGTCCAAAATGGACGAAATGTCGATGCCGTGAGCCATAAAAGCGCGAATTGCCGGCTCGCGACCGGAACCTACTCCCAAAACAACCACTTCCGCGTCTTTCAATCCGAGAACAGAAGCCTTGCCGCCAATCACATCGCCCACCTTGGAAGCGGCAAAAGGAGTTCCTTTTTTCGCTCCCTTAAAACCTAAAGATCCGGCGCTAGCCCAAAATAACGAATTGCCAGACTTGTCCGCCAAAAGTATTTTAGTGTTGTTGAAAGTCGCTTCAATATGCAAAACGCCGGAAATTATTTTCTTCTTGGGCGTTTTGACCGAAGCCTTTTTAATTTCCTCTCCAGTCTCTTCTTTTTTTTCTTCTGTTGTAACTTTTATTTTTGGCATTTAACTTCATACTTTATAAACTTTATAACTTTTTTATGTCTTGCTTTCTTTCCTCTTGCCGGAGGCCATAGTTTTGCGCACATTACCCCTCACCGTTCGCGAATTCGTTTTGGTTCGTTGCCCGCGCACCGGCAATCTTTTAAGGTGGCGAACGCCTCGATAACTTTTGATATCCTTCAATCTTTTGATGTTGGCGGCAATTTCTCTTTTCAGATTTCCTTCGATTAAAATTTTTTCCACGACGGAACGAATATTGTTTTCTTCTTCCAAACTCAAATCTTTGGCTTTTTTACCGCGATCAATCCCGACCTGATCCAAAATTTTTCGCGCCCGCGAAACGCCAATGCCATACAGGCAAGTGAGCCCAATCTCCAGTCTTTTTTCATTTGGCACGGTGATTCCTAAAATTCTCATAAATTATTGTTTTTGTTTATGCTTGGGATTGGAACAAATTATTCTTAAATGCCTCCCCCGTCTGACCATTTTACAATTATCACAAATTTTTTTCACGGATGATTTTATTTTCATAAAAAAATATTATTTAACATAGCACAAGAGAAAAACAAGGAAAAAACCCTTATTTTTCAATACTCCAACCTATTTTAAATTACATCTGATATAATACACTATTATTAAAAAAATTACAACCCCCATTATAATCTTTTAATTATTCTGCCTTTTCCGCCATACGAATCGAGCACCACTTCCACAGAATCTCCGATTAAAACTTTGATTCGATGCATCCGCATTTTTCCGCCCAAGTATGCCAGAATTTCTTTCTCGCCCTCCGAAGCTTCAAGCGAAGGAGGGTTTTTTAACTGAACCCGAAACAAAGTGCTAGGTAGAGCTTCGACAACCACTCCCCTTGCGATCAACATTTTTTCTTTTTTGGAATCGATCATTATAGGTTATTATTATAGTAAAATTACAAAGTTATGTCAAACAAAAATTAGGAGAGAAAATTAATTTTGTGGATAATTTACAATCACTTTTACATCTTTGCTTTTGTCCGGAATGGAAAATTTCCAGAAAGGGCTGAGCTTCAATGTGGCGGATTCGATGCCGGGATATTGTGTTAGAATTTGGCTGAAATCTTTTTTGGATTTGCCCAGCAGGTCGGCGATAAATTTATCCACATCCAACTTCCAAACAATTTTAACCGGACCCGACAAACTGAAATTTATATTTTGCAGAGTGTCAAACGATGGATTATTTTGACTGGAAAGCGTGAAAATCAAATTTTGAATATTTGGTATGTAAATGTCGCTGCCGTCATAATTTGGAATATTGTCTTGCGCGATTTTTTGGGTCAGTTTTTTTTCGTCAAACAAGATGCCGTACAAAACGCCGTTTTCGGTCAAGGTCAAACTATTGTCTTGATTGTAAGTGGAAACAACGCCGGCATCGTCGGTTTCTATAAAAATCGCTCCCTTAAAGAGGACAAAGCCGTCCGGAACAGTCACTTGCGAGAGCAGTTTGGTTTGCAAAGCGTTTTTCAATTCGCTCATCGCCACTAGTTTATCCGCTTCCGAAACATCTGGCATCAGACCGACAAAGCCGCCTGTGATGTCGGTTCCGGTTTTGGATCTTCCGATAATTTTCGCGTATTTAGCCGTGCCGGCAAAACCGACAATTTTGAAATCAAGCGGCGGGCTGTTGTATTCGGCGCCGGGAGCGCTCGCGTAAATATTCGCTTCCGCCTGACCGGGCGTTCCGTCTTTGGCTTTTCCGGGCACAATAATTTTCGTTTCCGTTTTGTAAAGCTTGCCGTTGGAACCTTCCAATCGAGTGTCCACCGCCAGCGGTTGCGGCGCGGAACTGAAAGAATTAAAAAAAACAACCGTTCCGGTGGCTGAATTCTGCGCTTCTTTTTGACCGGCCGCCGTAATGGTTTTTTCCATTTGACCGGGAACAGCCACTAAGTTGAAAAACAAGCCGTTGCTGTTTGAGTCCTTGGCGGCGGACAAATCTTCGCCCAAAGTCAAATCTTCCGTTTTCGGCGCAACCGAAATTTCCGCCCGGCCAAACAAAAAAGACAAGGCAAAAAGAAAAAATGCCACCGAAAAAATAGCCACCAGCCAAAGCAGATATCTAAACCTGTTTGGAGAATGTTTTGCCTCCGTTTCTTCTAAAACAGCGCGCGGAATATTCACCATGTCTTCCAGTAAATGTTTAGACATATTATTTTTTTATTAAAAAACGGTTAACATAGACAGCGTCAATAATAAGACTGGAATCACAAACCTCCGACCCTTCAAACACCGCGACCGCGCGAAGCGATTCTTTGTTTAAAAAAATGACTTCGAATTTTGATTCGGTTAAAATGTATTGATTAAACTGCTCCGCCTTGATTATTTCTGAAAAAAAATCCGCCAAATCTTCATCCATCGCCGCATAAATAGCCGCCGGAATGGAAATATCGTGGGAAAGGTTGGCCAGAGACTCCTGAAAATTTTTAAGCCACTCCGCTTTTAAACGATTCATAACCGGCAAAAGCTTTTTGGCCAATTTTGCTTCCGCGCGCCCATCCTTAAAAAGAGAAATCAAAGAGTCCGCCTCGCTCAAATTGGAACGGAGCGAAGACGCAATTCCCCTCGTTAAAAAATTACGGCCCAGAGGAAAAGATATCGATTCGCCCAAGGCGCCTTTTTTAATCATGTAAATATCGGTCAATTCTCCGCTAATCTCCATTAAAAGAAAATTTTCTCTTTGCGGATTTAAATCGCGCACAATCGTAAAAGAAGTCATGGTAAAAGAAGAAAATTTTATTTGGCTGGAATGAAAATATTTGCTGATCGTTTCTTCTATCTTTTTCAAAACTTGTTCTCCGCTTATGGAAACAAAAATCACCATCTCCAATTCTTTGGCTTTTTGATTGAGCGGCTTGGGCGTTTCATAACCGTTCAGCATCGTTTTAATATTTTTCAGTTCAATCGTGCGAACGGCAGACCCGTATTTTTTAAAATGTTTTTCTTCGAAAATTTTTATTTCTTTTCGAATCAAATCGTCAGCCAATTTTGCGGTAAATATAAAAGGCGTATTTTTTTTCAGACTGATAATTCGCGTTTGAGAAAAATGCCAAGGCGAAGAAAGAACGCAGAAAATTTCCGAAGGCGCGCCCAAGCGGGCTTCGTAAGCTTTTTTAACGACAATTTGCAAAGCCTGAACGGTTAGTGATAAAAATCGATCAAGATCAAAATCTTTTTCCACGACTATTTTTTCTTCTGCGCTAAAAATTATCTTCGGAATGCCGGAATCCTGGGCTTGAAAAAATGTCCCGCCGACCGCAGAAGACCCGACATGAAAAACCAACATTAGTTTATCGTTTGCTTTTGATTTTGGAAAAATGCTCATGATGCTATTGTAACATACAAGTAATCTAAAAAACTACAAAAGCACGGCCTTTATTCTGCGAATCCCGGCCGCCACGGCTTCTTCTTTTTGGATTTTGAAACAGCCGAGCTCCGCGGTATTTTTCACATGCGGACCGCCGCAGAATTCCATGCTAATTATATTCCCCTCCCCCTTAACAAGGGGGAGGTCGGGAGGGGGTGCTTCAACAAAATACACCGAAACCATTTCCGGATACTTGGCGCCGAATTCCATTTGCGCGCCCAATTTTTCCGCTTCGGCTAAAGGCATTTCGCGGCGGACAACATTCAAACTTTTTTTAATTTTGTCATTCACCCAATCCTCCACTTTTTGCTTTTCTTCTTCCGTCAATTTATGATCGCACAGAAAATCCATCCGCAACCGTTCTTCGGTGATATTGCTCCCCCGCTGTTTGATATTTTTGTCCACAACATTTTGCAGAGCGGCCAAAAGCAAATGGTGTGCCGTGTGCAATTTGATTGTTTTTTCATTATGATTCGCCAAGCCGCCTTTAAACATGCCGGTGCTTGATGTCTGGGATAATTTCTGATGTTCTGCCATTTTTTCTTTGAATTTTTCCAAATCAACGGTTTTGCCTTTTTCTTTGGCAAGTTCGAGTGTTAGTTCAATCGGAAAACCGTAAGTGGTGAATAAAATAAATGGATCAATGCCTTTTTCAAATTCTTTAAGACCATTCTTTAATGTTTTCCTAAAATTATATTCTTCCTGTAATATTTCTTCAGATATAGATTCAGGATTATCCATCAAATTTGTGTATGTACTACTGTATTTATCTATAATTGCAAAAACAATTTCACTTAATGCGATGTTGCTAATATTTAAAATATCAGTGTATCTAATAGTGCGCCTAAGTAATCTACGTAAAATATAACCCCTTCCGGTATTCAGTGGTACGACCCCATCATTAATCATAAAAACACTTGTGCGAACATGGTCAGCAATAATTCGAGCAACTCTCTCATTGTAATTTTTTGCTTCTTTTTTTATAATTTTCATAACAGAAGCAAACAAATCCGTATCAAAAATATTATCTTTGCCTTGCGCTGCCATCACCACTCTTTCCAAACCGGAACCGGTGTCAACATTTTTATTTTTTAATTTGCCGACAATTTTTCCGCCTTTTTTCTCAAACTCCATAAAAACATCATTCCAGATTTCCACAATCCTCTGCTCATCATCCGCTTTCAAATATTCTTCCAATGTCATTCCCTCGGTAAATTTGCCGGTCAGATCGTAAAACATTTCAGTATCCGGACCGCACGGACCATCGTCGTCGACAGACCACCAATTTTTTTCCGCCGGACGAAAATAAATTCTTTCGCCGACTACATTATTCTTCTTAAAAATTTCTCGCCAGATATTTGCCGATTCTTCATCTTTGGGAGCATTTTCATCGCCCTCAAAAACAGTCACATAGAGTCTTCTTGGGTCAAGTCCCAATCCTTCTTCCTTGGAAGTTAAAAATTCATAACTCCATTTGATTGCATCTTCTTTAAAATAATCTCCGAGCGACCAATTACCCATCATTTCAAAAAAGGTGTCGTGTGTTTTGTCTCCAACTTCATCAATATCTTGGGTGCGCACACATTTTTGAATATCCACAATTCTTTTACCCATCGGATGTTCTTGTCCGAGCAAATAAGGAACCAACGGCTGCATGCCGGCGGTATTAAACAAAACCGAGGGATCATTTTCCGGCACGAGCGAAGCCGAAGGAATTATTTTGTGTCCCCGGTTTTCAAAAAATTTTAGAAATCTTGAGCGAATTTCGTCTGATTGCATTTTAAAATAATTTTAAGATTGATCCGCTTCGGCGGAAATTTTTCTAATCGGTTTTTCCAAAATGTTTACCAAGGTCAAGATTAAAAGCACTAACACGGTGACAATCAACGCCAAACTGTAAAATCCAAGTCCCGCCGCCATGCCGATACCGGCAGTCACCCAAAGTCCACCGGCAGTCGTTAAGCCCCGAAGCTGAGAACCATGAAGAATAATCAAGCCAGCTCCCAGAAAGCCAATGCCGACAATAATTTGCGACGGCATCATTGTTGGATTCAGCCCAGGAAAATTCGCATATTTTTGCACTAAATTTTCGGAAATTAACACAAATACCGCTGAGCCCAAAGAAACCAGCGCATGTGTTTTCATTCCGGCGTCTTTGTGCACTAGCAACCTTTCTGCGCCGACCAAAAGCCCAAGCCCGACCGCCAAAGTTAATTTTAAAATTATGTCGCTATTTTGCGTAAAAAATTGTTCCATGAATTAATTATACAACGACTCCGCCACCCAAGCAAATATCGCTATCGTAAAAGACGCAGGATTGCCCCGAAGCCACTAAAATCGGTTCGTCAAAAATTATTTCTGCAAGGTCTTGCCTTGCAGTTTTTATTTTGCAGAATAAAAAGTCTCCGTGGTAACGAATTTGCGCGGTGTAAGTTTTATTTTTATCCGGAATTCCGGAAATCCAATTTGTGGATTCTAATATTATACCCCCTCCTTCTCCTCCCCCTACATAGGGGGAGGTTGGGTAGGGGTACTGCGAAACTATGAGAGTATTTTTTTTGACATCTTTGCCGACGACATAATACGCTCCATCAGTCGGCCGTTTTTTGGTAATCGTGAATCCGTGTCGTTCACCAAGCGTATAAAAAACCGCGCCGTCGTGATAGCCGATTTCTTCACCATTTTGATTTATAACCTTTCCTTTTTTTTCTTTAATATAGTGTTTCAAAAATTCTTTCAAATCAACCGCGCCCAAAAAGCAGATTCCCTGGCTATCTTTTTTTTCCGCCACCGGCAGACCGAATTTTTTGGCCAATTTTCGCACTTGCGTCTTTTTTAAATTGCCGACCGGAAAAATAATTTTGGAAAGCTGTTTTTGATTTAGCGTCCACAGAAAATATGATTGATCTTTGGATGGATCGACACCTTTCCGCAAACACGGAGGAGTTTCCTCCGATACGGAGGAAACTCCTCCGTCGTGTTTGCGCGCGTAATGTCCCGTCGCCACGAAATCCGCGCCCATCGTCAAAGATTTTTTGAGAAACACTCCGAATTTCACTTCTTTGTTGCACAACACATCCGGATTCGGCGTCCGACCGGCTTTATATTCAGCAATCATATAATCGGCCACTTCTTTTTTATACACCTCGGTAAAATCAAATGTCAAAAAAGGAATATCCAAATGCGCTGCCGCCCGCATCGCGTCTAGACGCTCCGTCTCTTCACTGCAAACCAGAAAATCCGGATGCCAGGTTTTAATAAAAACACCCACGACTTCATACCCGTTTTTTTTAAGCAAAGCCGCCGAAACGGCGCTATCTACGCCGCCGGAAAGACCGACAAATACAATCTTTTTTTTCATTATTTTGATTTTATAGAGACATCAGCTTTTTGTAAAGCTCAAACGACGCTCGCGCGTCGGGAAGCGCGGAATGCGCCCGCTCATTTTTTATACCAAAACGGGCGCAGAGCTCGCGCAAAGAAAAATGTTCGACTTCGGAATCCTTATGAAATTTTGCCCAAGCTATGGAAACCGTGTCCAACTTGTGATAGTGCATTGTATTCATCAATTTGGTTTTATTGAAAGCATACTCCAAAAATCCGGCGTCGAAAGCCACATTGTGCCCGACCATAATGCAGTCTTTGACTTTTTCCGAAAAAAGTTTCATCGCTTTTTCCAAACCGTAGGCGGATTCCCAATCGCTCTCTTGATAATGATTTACTTTCAGCGCCGCCTTGTCGGCATTTTCTATATGCTCCGGTTTTATTTTTATTTCAAATTCTTCAATCATTTCCAATGTTGGCGTTGCCAGCACGCAACCGATTTCAATAATTTCATTCTGGATTAAATTCAAGCCGGTGGTCTCGATATCGATAAAAGCAAAATTATGTTTGCGCATTTTGATTATAAATATTTTTTAATGTTCGCTTGATGTTCGGCAAATGATTCGGCGTAATGGATGACACCGTTTTTGTCATGCAAATAATAAAGATACGGCGAATTTTGCGGCTCAATCGCGGCTTTAATGGAATCCAATCCCGGATTGCAAATCGGATTCTCCGGCAAACCCTTTATTTTATAAGTTTCCGGCGCCGAATCCACTTCAAGCGGTATGCCTAAAGATATTCTTTTCCATAAAATTCCGGAAATGATATCCCGGTCACTGTTCCCTTTCGCTTCGCGCTCAATGAGAGACGCCATAATGATAACATCATTTTCGGTTTTGCCGGCAGAAACAATTTCCGGCAGCAAAGGCGAAATTTTTTTAACAAAATTATCGCTCATTGATTTTAGCACATCGGCGTCGTTGGCATTATTCAAGAAAAAGTAAGTGTCCGGAAAAAGATAACCCTCCGAATTTTTTGTTTCCGCCAAAAAATTATTTTTATCGAAACCGGACAACTTGGCAGAAAAAACGGTCGCGATTTGATCCAAATCAAAACCTTCCGGAATCGTGACCGAAATTGATTTAATCATTTCATATCGTTCGTTTCTTTCTATCCGCAGAATTATGTGCCGGCAAAAAACTAGAAAAACGACAAAACAAAATAGACAGAAAACTTTTTTTTCGAGTGACAAATTTTGCATAAATTAAGTCGGCAAGTTCGGCGGCGGCGAAGCTTCTTTGGATTCGATACGGGTCAGCGAAGGCACTTTCATAATCTGGCCCGGGAAGTGCCACAGCGTCGCCAATTCTTCGGTATTTAAAACAAAAATTTCGGGATGAACATACGGCAAGAAAATTTCTTTGAAAATAACCGAAAAAGGCCAAAAAAGTTTGTGATAAAATCCGGAAACGATATGATGCCGAAGAGGCAGATGAAAAAAAGATCGCTCGCGATATTCGTTCAACATTCTGTCAGCTAAAAGCATCACTTGCTTGGAACTAAGACCAAAAAATTGGCTGCCAAAAGCGTCGCCTTGAGCCGAGTTAATCCGCCAAAGCTGGTTTAATTCAGGATCTGCGTATTGGCGGAAAATAAGCCGGATATTCCTGGAATTATTGGTTCTCTGGCCCACCGGAAATACTTCTTTTTTAGCGATATACATAATTCGTATGCCGGTGTCAAAACCAATCTTAGCAAGTTTAGTATTCATTGCCTTTATAGTCCTATCTAAATGCGGTTGGCCGCGAATTTCTATTCTAGCGTCTTTACCAATTTTGCCACCAGGTTCACCTTTGATGGCAGTATAATCCTTCATAAGCTTAAAAAATTCATTCTTGGCTTCTTTCACCCAATCATGTTTGCCAAACCAAGTACCTTTAGTATGGTATGTTTTCTTGGAAGGCGTAACCACAATTTGCATCCAGGCCTGCTCTCCTTTGCCAAGCGAGCCAAAAAATTCCACCACCGAAGAAATCGGATCAACTTTATACTCTTCTTTCGGATCTTTATCCAAACCGAAATCCACATAGGTCTTGAGCGGATACGCTTCCGGTTTCAATAATTTAAATTCGCAGCCCCAAGCGTTCCAAGCGCTATCCGCAGAAATTTTATCAACCGCTAAAGTATAATCCTCCACTTCTTTGACTTGCGCCTGCGGATATTGCGCGTACATTTGCGTCTCGATCAAGCCGCGCACGCGACTCGGCGTCCGAATATAAAAATGGACATTGCCGTCAATGGAAGCGATTTCCAGCGAGAACCAAAACCAGACGGCGCCCTGCCAAAATTCTTCCCGACCGCCTTTTTCACTCCAATGATACAGCGCGTTGGTGATGAAAAGCTCCATCGCTTTCGGCGAACGCAGAACTTCTCTAGGTGGCACGATTTCCAGCAAGACAAACTCTATGCCGGAAATAAAATCCTGCTGAACATAATGCACCCAAATCCTCCAAGCGATCCGGCCAAGTATATAAACTCCAAACACGGCCAAAAAGGCCTTGATTAAATCGTATTGCCAACCATTTATGTAAACTAGATAGGCCAATATGACGACTAAAATCCAAACCCAATATTTGAATATCCCCTGTTCGATAGCTTCAAGAAATCCATCCATATCTCTATTTTAATATAAAATACAAAATAAACAAAGCTACCCCATATGGACAATTGTGATATAATCAATCCGCTATGGAAATTTTTTCAAAAATTTTATTTTTTATAGTCATAATGCCGGTAATTATTTTTAAGGAAGGCAGTGAAATGCTCGCGAATTTCTTGAAGAAAAAAAATATTTACACCCATTGGGACATTTGG
Source organism: Minisyncoccia bacterium (assembly GCA_049279095.1). GTDB lineage: Bacteria > Patescibacteriota > Minisyncoccia > Phycocordibacterales > UBA9973 > UBA9973. The sequence continues at coordinate 4,490 of JBAPNK010000057.1, read as the reverse complement.
CACTCCATCCTTTTGGTTTTAATTATTCTTTTGATTATTTTGTGGATGAGCGGATTCACCCCTACCCGGCCTCCCCCTTAGCTAAGGGGGAGGTGCTGAAAGCGGAGGGGGTGCATTTACGCCAACGCGTAAAGACCAGCTTTATTTTTTTTGAAAAATTTCGAGTTCGCCAGATTCACCAGAATGGTATTTTTTTTGAAATATCTTTCTTTCATAACTTTTTCCACAATTTCGTCTTTGGAGAGCGGACTTTCTTTTTTCAAAATTTCTTCAATCACTTCCCGGGCGATACCGGACTTGTAGCCCCATTCGGAAAGCGCATACATTCCGCGGCCTACCAGAATGAAACGGGAATCTTTAATCAACTCGTTGTGGCAAGTGGCGTAATGAATTTTTTTGCCGAAAGTTTTGGCAACAGCGTCCGCCACTTCTTTGAAATGCATCGGTGAGCCGTGGCGGCGCATCACCAAAAAAGCGTAATCTTTCACTCCGCGCGTGCGAATATTGTGAGAAGATGCCCGACCCCATTCGCCGAGCGGATTCTTGGCGACGGTTTTAGAAATCGAAAGCCAACGCTTGGCAATTTCTTCGTTCTTGTATTCTTCCGCGACATCTTTAAGCTGATCTAAAAATTTTTTAATCATTTCCGTTTCCGGAATCAAGTCCTCGTCTTTCAGAGCCGCATAAAGTTTTCGCAGTGCGTCGTGGACTCTGTCCGCGGTGGCATTGTCGATGCTGTAACGAGCGTGAAAATGCTCGTCCTCGCGATATTTCTTGAAAACATCGCTCAAAACCAGAAAAAAATGAATATGATTCTGAGTGGTTTTATCTTTGGAAATATAAGACAGAAAATCGTGTTCGGCGACGATCGATCCCATTTTATGGATTAACACTTTCAGCTCGTCAAAAACCGCCTGCTCGTTTTTGTAAGCTTCGGATTTTTTGATAAGCTTAATGGCCGCGTCTTCCACTTGGCGGACTCGTTCGCGGGTAATGTTGTATTTCTGGCCGATTTCTTCCAGCGTTTTGCTTTTGCCGTCCTCAGTCAAGCCGAAACGGTTCATAATCACGTCCGTTGCCCGATCCGCCAGATGCGAAGTTATTTTCTTGGTGATTTTTTTTGGTTTGAAAGATATGTTTGACATTTTTTTTATTTTTAAGTTATTTTTTATCTCTTGGCTCGGGTTCGATCAATTTCGGTCAGATATTTTTTGCGGAGCCGGACAGATTTCGGAGTGATTTCCAAATACTCGTCGTGGTTCATCACTTCCAAGCCCCGTTCGATATTCAAAACGAAAACCGGATTTAGGACTATCGCTTCGTCTGTGCCGGAAGCGCGCATGTTGGTCAGCTGTTTGCCTTTGGTCGGGTTGACGGACATATCGTCGCCTTTCAAAACATTGCCGACGACCATGCCTTCATAAACTTCCACGCCGTGACCCACATACAATATACCACGATCCTGTAAATTTGCAAGCGAAAAGGCCACCGCCTTGCCGGAAACCATTGAAGTCATCGATCCATACTCGCGTTTTTTTATCTCCCCGGCGTATTCCCGAAAACCGGTTACGCGGGAACTCATTATGCCTTCGCCTTTCGTGTCAATGATAAATTCGCCGCGATAGCCCAAAAGTCCGCGCGTCGGAATATCAAAAATGATTCTGGCGATGCCGTTCTTTTCCATCATATCTTTCATTAGGCCGCGTCTTTTATTTATTTTTTCAATCACAGTTCCGGAAAATTCCATTGGCACATCGAGCACCAATTCTTCGTATGGTTCGGTTTTAATCCCATTCTGTTCTTTGATAATTACTTCCGGCTGAGAAACTTGCAGTTCAAATCCTTCGCGGCGCATATTTTCGAGCAGTATGGCAATATGCAATTCTCCCCGGCCGTAAACTTTGAAAAAACTCGGACCCATTTTATTGCCTTGATCCGGAGAAAAATCGACTTTCAGCCCGACATTGATTTCCAATTCTTTTTCCAACCTTTCTTTGATCTGACGAGAGGTCAAAAATTTTCCTTCCCGGCCCGCAAACGGAGAATCATTCACCAAGAAATTTAGCGACAAGGTCGGCTCGTCGATTGCGATATGGGGCAACGGCTCCATCGACTCGTCCTCGGTTATTGTTTCACCGATATAAATATCCGGAATGCCAGAAAGAAGCACAATGTCGCCGGAATCGGCTTCTTCAACTTCTTTTCTAGCAATACCTTCAAAGCCAAAAAGTTTGGTAATTTTTCCCTTGCGCGTGCCGTTTTCTCCCTTAATAAAAACTTGGCTAGCCGTTTTTATTTTTCCGCAATAGATTCGACAAACCGCCATTCGGCCTAAAAAATTGTCATAGCCCAAATTAAAAACTTGCGCGGACATTTTTCCATTTTCATTAATTGAAGCGGGCGGAACTTTTTCCAATATCAAATCCAAAAGCGGATTCAGACCCCCTCCTTTCTCCTCCCCCTTGGTAGGGGGCAAGATTGGGTTAGGGACCCAATCTTGAGGTAGGGGTAAATTTCTAAATGCCCTGCCTTCGCGTCCGATCGCGTAAACGGTTTCAAAATTCGCCTGTTCTTCATTGGCGCCCAACTCGAAAAACAAATCCAAAATTTCTTCATGCACCCGGTGCGGATCGGAAGCCGGCTTATCGATTTTATTTATGACTACAATTGGTTTTAATCCCAACTCCAAAGATTTTTTCAAGACGAATCTGGTCTGTGGCATCGGCCCTTCCGCGGCATCCACCAACAAAAGCACCGAATCAATCGCCCGCAAAACCCGTTCCACTTCCGAACCGAAATCCGCGTGCCCGGGCGTATCCACGATATTTATTTTCGTGCCTTTGTAATAAATGGAAGTATTTTTGGAATAAATAGTGATCCCGCGCTCTTTTTCAAGCGCGTTGGAATCCATCGAGACATTTTCGTCTTGCGCGCCGCCGTTTTGCTTCATCAAAGCGTCGGTCAAGGTTGTCTTGCCGTGGTCCACATGCGCGATAATTGCGATATTGCGAATTTCCATAAAAAAATTTAATTAAAAAAGCCCCAAAACATCAGAGCTTTTTGAAAACTATTTTATAATAACATACTTTTTGCAAAACAACAAGTTTTTATAAAAAAATCGAGGACTACCCTCGATATTTTTTCTTGACTATTAAATATTGCGCCAAGGCGCAGACCAAAACTATCACCAAAGTAACGCCCACAAAATTGGCTGGCGGATATGGTTTGGTGATGTTGAAAAATTTAATCACCAAAGGAATTTGCAGAGCTAAATAACAAACGACAATTTGGAATACGCCAAGTAAAAACAATTGCCATTTTTCTTTTTTGGTCAACTTGCCGCAATACACGCTAGTTCCGAAAAGCAAAAACAGAAAACCAAAAAGTATCATCGCCAGCATTACCAAAGTGTTGGAAGCTGAATTTTTTAAATAATTCGGACTCAAAAATAAAACCAAGGCCATTCCGATCGCTTCCGCCACGGCGCAAACAAAAACCAAAGGCATAATTTTTTTCAAAAACGGCCGATCGTCCGAGGGCATTATTTTCCCGGAGGGACGCAAAGCCCAATATGAAATAAGCAAACTGGAAAATCCCACCGTGAAATAATTTATAAAAGTTATATTCAGCGGGGTGAGCGGAAAAGAATAGCCAAAAAAACTGATAATTATAAAAAAGAACAAACCGGCCAGACTCATATTGATATACACGCCGGAATTTATTTCAATGCTGCGGATGAAATGATCCGCGACTTCCACCGCGCCGGGCAGATCGGAAAAACTGTTGGTCATCAAAACGACATCCGCCAATTGACGCGTGACCGGCACGCCGTCAAACATAGCGATACCCAGATCAGACTTTTTCATCGCCAAGGCATCGTTGACTCCGTCGCCGACCATAGCGGTGAAGCCGTCTTTCTTGAAAGCTTGCACTAATTTTACTTTATGTTCCGGCAAAATCTGCGCGAAGACGGTAAAATTGTGGGCTTGTTTTTCGAAATCAGTTTCGCTCCAGCCTTCCATAATTTTTCCGGTTACGACATTCTCCGCGCCAATGATGCCGACGCTTTTGGCCACCGTTTCCACCGTTTGCGCGTTGTCTCCGGAGAGCACCCGAATTTTTATCCGCCTATCTTGGAAAAATTTAATCGCGTTCACTATCCCCTCGCGTAAAGTATTTTCAAAAACAAACATTGCGATGATCGCCAAATGCGAATTTTTTAAATCTTTCGGCAGACTGGTTTCCGTCGCGCGCGCCACCGACAAAACCCTTTTGCCTAATTTCGCATTTTCGGACATTATATTTTGGAGCCACTTTTTTTCCACTTCATTCGGGACGAATGGCAACATAGCGTCCGGCGCGCCGACAAAAATCGATTGTTGGACATTATTTTCTTTGATTTCCGCCGCGCCATACCGCCGCCAGGAAGAAAAAGGCAGAACTCTCCCAATTTCCATCGGGAGAGCGGAGGAGTTTCCTCCGTACGGAGG
>JBAPNK010000056.1:0-15819 GCA_049279095.1 Minisyncoccia bacterium | reverse complement strand
ATCAATCTTTGTTGTCCATCAATAACCTCAACAAATTTTGTCTTATCATAATTTTCATAATTAAAAACAAATGACCCTAAAAAAATAGAATCGTCTCTAGTAATATCGTTCCATAAATCCTCAACTTCACTGACTGTCCAGGAATACGGTCTTTGGTACCTTGGAATCATATACTTTTCTCCGCCGAACAATTCCTTTAATATTTTATCTTTTGCATCAAATTCTAGTTTCATATTGATAATTTATTTAATAAATTTTCTACATCATAAATTCTATCACATTTCTTTCATATTTTCCAAATCAAGGTTTTTATGTTAGGCAAGACCTAGTCGTTTTAAAAAAAATTTATTTCCCCAAAATCTGCCTTACTGCCGTTTCTAAATCTATGACATATTCTTGCATTTCTTCTGGAGTTTTTAATTTTTTTCCGGCATCAGAAAATATTTTTCCGCCCTCTACCATATTTAAAACTAAATTACCATCAGGTTCCAACGCCAAACTCTCCGGCGATTTTTTTCTCATTAATTTAACATAATCAAAAGCGTCCAGGGAAGCTTGGGCTTTTATGAATTCACCACTGTGGGTTCTTCTTTCGATTGCAGTGGAATTGAAACGCATATATTTTATTTCCCCAAATGTTTCTTGCAAGTCGTGGCGGCGGGGTTAGCTTCCAGGCGCGCCGGCTCGATATCTTTCTGGCAGACTTCACATTTGCCGAAAGATTCTTTGTGCAAATTTTTCAACGCTTTCAAAATATTATTCAATCTTGGCTCCAAAGTTCTCATCACCGAAGTTCGCGCTTCAAAATCTTCAAACCGGTCGGCTTTGTCGTTTTCATCGGACTCCGGAAACTCCAATTCTTCCGGCGTGGTTTCCCATTCGCCGGTCTCTTCATTTAACTTGCCCATATCTTTCATTTGGAGAAGCAAGTCATCTCGTTCTTTTTCCAATTTTTCCTTAATTTTTTTCTTGTCTAACATTCACCAATAATAGCATTTTGAAAGTCCCCATGACAAGGGGGATTTAGGGGGTTGTATTTTCTACTGCTTCTCTTGACTGGAAGCCAAACGAAGCATCACTTCATTCGTGGCGCTTGGAGAATCGGTGATAATGACCGAATTGTCATCCGCGAAAATATACATCAAGACGATGTTGCCGTTGTTGTCATAAAGAATCCGCGCGTTTTTATTTTGAACGATGCCGTCCGTAAAATCTTTTTTGAAAAGATAGTCCGTGCCGCTTGAGATATTTACGCCCAAAAATCCGTGCAGGTCGGCAAGCATGTTATTTTCCCAAGTACGCAGAGGATCAAAAACATCCGCAATGGAACTGACTTTCAGCAAGATGAAAAATCCAGTACCCGTTCCGGCCGGAGCGGGCGAAACGGAATTTTTGACCACTCCCATCAAAAAATTGTCGCTCAATAGGGCGGTGTTGTTGTCCGGCGCGTAATGGCTTTTAATCAAAGCAAGAAATTGCCGCAAGCCTATAATCTTTTGACTGACAGTGAGATAAATTCCCTCCAAGCCGCCGATTTTGACTTTAGTCGCAACAACTTCGTTCGCGACTGTTTGCGCTATTTCGTCTTTATTCAAACCGGAAACTTCCAAATAAACTGTCTGGTCGTTGAAAATAATCGGCGTGAATTGCGAGGCGACCGGGACAACATTGTTTTTTTTGAAAAAAAAGAAAAAGGCCAAAAGGCCGAAAGCGAGAATCGTCAAAAAAATTCCAAGCGCGAGAAAAAATTTGTTTTTCTTTAATTCGGGAGACAGGTTTTTTTTCTCCGTCTCTTCTTCGTGCTTTTCCTCGCCGTGAATTATTTTCTTGACCATGTCCCCTTTTTCATTTTCAATAATCCGCGCCACATCCTCGGCGTAAGTTTGAACGGCATTATTTTGAATTTTATTTTCGGGTTCCATATACTTCATTCTTGTTTAATTTGTTGTTTTAATGCTTCAAAAACCATACGGGCAAATTCACCCAAAATTCTTTCTTGCACAGGAGGAGACAATTTTTGTAAATTATCCTTAATTTGGGCGATTGTCGCGTTCATTATATTATCACCGTAACCTTCTTTATGCTTTGGTTGTTTTTTGCCGGGCCTAATAAAAGGCTCAGTCTTGTATAGACAATCTTTTAATGCTTGAAGTTTAGAAAAGTTAGCTCCGTGTTTTTTTTCAGTGACATTAATAATAGTTGCTAAAATTTCAGGTCCTGGAAAACTGCGCCCCATTACCCAAACTGAAATTGCTGCTTGACTTACGCCTAGAAATTTGGCCCATTCCGATCTGCTTATGCCGGTTGTATCAAGAATATTTTTTAAGGCAACTACAAAATTTTCTTGAGAATTGGGTTTTTCTGCATGTTGAAATTCTTCTATCATAGTTACTATGATACTATATTTTGTGTGAGTTTGTAAAATTTTTAAAAAATTTGTTCGCTTTGCGAATCAATCTTAATCTGTAACATATTTCACATATTCCAATTAAACACGGGCTATTTCATTTTGATCAAGGTGGCCTATTTTCTTTTCCAAAATACTGATATCAGCGGCAAAAGATTGAGATAATAAAACAAAACCCCGCACTTTTTTATTTTTTTATGTATTATTTTTTGCATGAATAAGAACTTGCTGTTTTAGCGCAAGTTGTTGCCAAAATTTAGAATCGCTGACAGATTTTACCGTTGGTTTGAATACTGGACGAGAAATGTATTTCCTGTCGGAAATTTTTTTAATTATCACTTTGCTCATAATTATAATGTAGCAAATTATTAACCAAAAAGCAAAAATATTTCTTATGCTTTTCTAAAAAAATCCCTATCCGCTTCCCTGATGGACAAACCAATCCGGCCTTTTTCGGGATCGACATTTATCACTTTGACCGGCACGATCATACCTTCCTTCATTATATCCGAAACGCGCTCCACACGAAATGGCGCCAGTTCGGAGATATGCACCATGCCGTCGGTGAAAGGATTTAATTTCACAAAGGCACCGAAGTCTGCAATTTTGACTACTTCGCCTTTTAACATTTCGCCGACTTTGAACTCATGCGTCATTTCCAAAACTACCGCTTTTGCTTTCTCGGCTGAATCGCCTTTGCCGGTAAAATAAATTGTACCATCGTCTTCAATGGTAATCGTTGCGCCGGACTTTTCCTGAATTTCTTTGATAGTTTTTCCGCCGGAACCTATGACCATTCCGATTTTATCCGGATCGATTTTGATAATCAGAATTTTCGGGGCGTTTGGAGAAATATCCGCGCGTGGTTTTGGAATTTCTTTTTCAATTCTGTCTAAAATCATCAATCGCGCTATTTTTGATTGTCTCATCGCTTCACCTAAAATTTTGGTCGGCACACCATCCACTTTCACATCCAACTGAATAGCGGTCACGCCCATCCGAGTACCGGCAATTTTGAAATCCATATCGCCGTGATGATCTTCGGGTCCCTGAATGTCGGTGAGTATTTTGTATTTTAGAATTTCCCCCTCTCCTTGATAAGGAGAGGGCTGGGGTGAGGTGCTCGTGTCTAACATCAATCCCATCGCGATTCCGGCCACCGGCGCTAAAATCGGCACGCCGCCGTCCATCAAAGCCAACGTAGAAGCGCAAATTGAAGCTTGTGAAGTTGAACCATTGGAAGCCATTGATTCAGAAACCAAACGCATGGTATAGGGAAAATTTTCTTTGCTTGGTATTACCATCGCAAGCGCTTTTTCCGCCAAAGCTCCGTGCCCGACTTCCCGGCGATTGGTAAAACCGGCCCGGCCGGTTTCTCCGGCGGAATACGGCGGAAAATTGTAATGATGCATAAATCTTTTTTCCGTTTTTAATTGCAAACCATCAACCAAATTTCGATCTTCCGGACCGCCCAGAGTTAAAACCGAAAGCACGTGCGTTCCGCCGCGATAAAAAATTCCGGAACCGTGCAGAACGGAGGAAATTCCTCCGGCTTGCGCGTAGAGATCGCGAAGCTCATCCATTTTTCGTCCGTCGGCGCGCTTATTTTCCTCAATCGCTTTTTGATGCAAAATGTCGTTCTCCGTGTCATCAAATAAATCGTCTTCCAACGCAAAATCTTCCCGATCGGGATATTTTTCCGCAATCATTTTATTCCAAACGCTGTGCAATTCATCTATATTTTTTTTGCCAACTTCCCCAAAAATCGCTTGTTCCATTTTTGGCAAAATATTTTCATTAAACAAAGTTACCGACTCTGGATTGATTATATCTTTCTCAATAATTCTTTTAGACTGACCGATTTCCGCCACAATCTTTTTCTGAAAATTTTCGATTTTGGTGATTTCTTCGCTTGCTTTTTGCAAAGCATTTTCAATTTCTTCCTCCGTTGATTGTCGCGCCGAAGCTTCAATCATATTTATATTTCCGTCTTTTCCGCAAACCGTCAGATCATATTTATAAGGCGCCTCATCCAACCTCAAATTCTGGGATGGATTAATGGTTAAATTCTCATCAAGATATTTTCCAATGCGCACGCAACCGATCGGCCCGTTCCAAGGAATATTGGAAACTGCCAAAGCCAGCGACGCCGCGTTGACCGCCAAAATCGTCGGATCGTTATCATCCACTGAAAGCACCGTTACGATCACCTGCACTGCATGCCGAATGGATTGATCAAAAAGCGGACGCAAAGTGCGATCAATCACCCGACTCGCTAAAATTGCTTCCTCGGAGGGTTTGCCTTCGCGGCGAACAAAACGGGAACCCAGAATTTTTCCGGCGGCGTAAAACTTTTCCATATAGTCCACCGTCAAATTGAAATAGCCGAGGCCTTTTTGTTTATCGTGCGACATGCAAGCCGTCGCGAGCACAATCGTCTCGCCGTATTTCAACATCACCGAACCAGCCGCCTGATCCGCCAAGTCGGTAAAAACAGCCGTTAAAACTTTTCCGCCAACTTCCAAACTGTATTCCTTTTTTTGCATAAATATAAAACCATCTTAGCATTTTTAGGCTGAAATGCAATGAAAATTTATGCACTTGCATTTATTAAATATCTTTTATACAATGTTTCTCATGTTGGATAAGCTACATTATTATTTAAACACCATTAAAATCAGCCCGAAAAACACCTAGAAAACCGCCCGAAGCGGTTTTTTAAATGAATTAACATAAAAAAACATGGAAAAATATAAACAAAAATTATTGAATCAAGTAAAAACGCATATTGATTTCGTGTGCCAAAAAATCCGAGAAAAATTGAAAATAACAAAAGGTTTGGCAAACCAAAGTTTGAAGGGATTCGGCAAACTGCCTCCTGAAGATCAGGCGGTATTTATGAGTCTGCGCGGAAACGCATATAAAAGAATTACCGAACTCACACATTTGGAAAGTTCTCCATACTTTACGAAAATTGAAATTATTAACGAAGCCGGAAAGGAACAAAAATATTTTTTTGCCAAACACGAATTTTCCGAGCAGTCAATTTATTCTTGGGTTGCGCCGATATCAGCCATTCGTTTTGAAAATCCTGGCAAGACATCATACAAACTTCCGAACGGCGCTATAAAAATGATAGATATCACGGAAAAAGAAACTTACATGATTGTGGACGGCAAGGTGCTTTTATTTTCTCTTGAAACAAAAGACAAACCCCGTGAATTGATTTATCAAGAATATTTCACCAAACAAAAATCTGAATTTATTCTTCCGGAAATTGTGGCGCAAATGGAAAAAGCGCAAGACCAAGTTATTCGCGCCCACCATAAAGGACCATTAGTGATTTCCGGTCCCGCTGGTTCGGGTAAAACCACTTTGGCGCTTCATAGAGTTGCATATTTGACCCAAGTCCCCGATACCGCCTTACTATATCCGCCCGAATCCATTATTGTTTTTGTCCAAGACACTGGAACCAAAAATTATTTCTCCACGCTTCTGCCCAGTTTGGGAATCAATGATGTGAAAATTACAACTTTCTCCGAGTGGGCTTTCAAAATTCTTAACCTAGAAAATTATTCTTACGCCGAACGATACGGAGAGAGCGAAGAAGAAAAAGATTTGTACGAATATCAAAAATTGAAAGCTTTACGAGAAAATTTGATTCAAATTTGGAACAAAAATATTTTCACAACTTTATATTCAACCTATTCCAAATATTTTTCACACGAGAATTTGAAATTATTTGAAAAACAGAAAAAAGACAAAAAACTGGATCGTTTTGATCTGGTAATTTTGTTAAAATCTTATTTTGAAAAATATAAAAAATTTGAAATAAAAAGAGAATATCAAACTTTTGTGCATCATAAACTTGTCCGTAAAACAGAAAAAACTCCGGTTCTGTATTCGCTCTTGATTATTGACGAATTTCAAAACTATCTCCCGGAGCAATTACAGATTCTAAAAAATTGCCTGAATGAAAAAACACAATCTGTGGTTTATGTCGGCGATATGGCGCAACAGGTAAAACTGGGAACGATAAAAAATTGGGAGGAAATAAAAGAAATAATTTCTCCAGATAGAAATGTTGGACTAAAAAAAGTTTACAGAAACACAAAAAACATTTTGATTTTCATAAAAAATCTTGGCTATCAAGTTGAGTTGCCCGACGGCTTAAAAGAAGGTCCGGCTGTTGTGGAAAAAATTACAAATTCCATTGAAGAAGAAATTGAACATATTAAAAAAATTATTCCTAAATATGAAAACGGGAGTATTGGTATTTTGGCCAAAGAGGAATCCTATCTGGAAAATTTCAAAAAAGAATTTGCCGGCAAGAAAAACATTCACGCACTCACAATGCTTGAAGCGCAGGGAGTTGAATTTGACCTTGTTTGCATTGTTGGAATTAAAAAAGAATCTTTTGGAATAAATAATTACAAAGATGCGCCATCTGCGAATATTGAGGAAAGAAAAAGAATTCAAAAAGATTTGCTTTATGTCGCTCTAACGCGCGCCATTAACGAACTCCATATTTTGGGAACAAATAATTTAGAAAAGTTCTGAGTGCGTAAATATTATTTCTTAAAATTAGGATCTGACAACCTAAGAACTCCGGCCACGATTCTTTTTATCTGTTCTATTTGTGGTTGAGATGGAAAAGTGATGCCATTTCTTCTGCAATAATCTTCAATCTGAGAAATTTCTGTTAATCCTTCGGTTTCTTTTTTTAAATTAAATTCAAAATTTAAGATGGAATCTGATTTTTCTTCTACGCTAGACTCGGGAACCGAGAGATTATTAATGGCGGCTTCTCTCTCTGAATGGAAAATTGGAAAAGTTAAACGAGATATTTCTTCTAAAATTTTTCTTTTAAGAGTTGCGCGAAATTTTGTATTATCTTTATTTAATTCGGCAAGTCTGTCTAAAACTGGTTTGTCGTTCTTATTATCAGCTAATATATTAAAAATAACTTTCTCATTTTTCATATTTTTAAATAATTAAATTTTTTATTATTTTTATTTCGCCCCCAGCAAATATTTTCTCGGGTTATCGGACAGATCCACAAAATCGTCCGCTGTTTCGCGCAGTTTTTGGGAAGTTGATTTGCCGAAGGAAATCACTTCCACTTGGGTCATTGTCTGCAAATATTGGACGAGCGGCACAAAGTCGCCGTCGCCGGAAACGATCACCACCGTGTCGAGTCGAGGCGCGGTCTTGATCGCGTCCACCGCGAGCCCCACATCCCAGTCCCCCTTCTTGGTGCCGGAATGAAAAACTTGCAAATCTTTCGCTTTGGTTTCAATTCCCAATTTTTCCAACGCTTCAAAAAAATGTTTTTCGTCTCCCGCTTCGGTGTTGATGACATATGCGACTGCGTGCACGAGTTTTCGCCCAGCCACCGCATCTTTCAAAACCGCGCCAAAATTCACCCGCGCCTGATATAAATTGCGCGCGCTGTGATACAAATTTTGCGTATCAATAAAAACTCCCACTCGCTGTTCTTTATGTTTAATGACGGTCATAGATTTACAATATTCATATTACTTATAAAAAGATTGCTCTGTTTTTGTGAATCTGAAATTCTTTTATTAATCAATTCACAATAATTTTTATTTATTTCAAAACCAATATAATTTCTTTTTTTATTCATCGCCGCTATGGCGGTTGTGCCTGTTCCCATAAAAGGATCTAAGACAATGCCACCAATAGGACAACTGGCATTTATAATTCTTTCAATAATTTGGAGCGGCTTTTGGGTTGGGTGATTTTCTCTTTCTGGGGCCTGCGCGTGAATACGACTCACACTCCATATATCTTTAGGATTATAACCCATTTCAAGCCACTTTTTACCCACAAAAATTGATCTCGTTCTGGCTTTTTTTGTTTCTTCATCGTATGGAATTCTAATACTATCAATATCAAAATAATATTTTTTATCTTTTTTTACAAAAAAACCTATATTGTCATGCACAGAAGAAAATTTTCTGGTTGAACCTCCCATGCTTGGCACTCTTCTATCCCAAATAATTTCATTAATCATCGGCATTTTTGTTTTTATATAAGAAAAAATTTCCGGGCTGTATTGCCAACTTAGAAAAATATAAAAACTTCCCGTATCTTTAAGTTTTGGAATTATTGCGTCTATCCATTGATAAGTCCATTCCAAATATTCTTTTGAGTCCAGTTTATCAGAATCGTTTTCATAATCTTTACCCAAACAATATGGCGGATCTGCGACAATTAAATCTATAGAATTATCCGGTATTTTTTTTATACCGATCAGGCAATCCTCGTTAAAAATTTTATTTTTTATTTTTTCCATATTTCTTCAAAACAATACTTCTTGAACCGGTCCTAAGCAGATCCATAAACTTTTTTCTAGATCTCATTATCGGTTTATGATTATATAAAGCTTGTATTTTGTCATTTCTTGGATTCACATATATGGGCAAAAATTGAGGCGAAAATATTTCCAAATAATCTTTAATAAAAGATATTTTAATATCTTTGAATTTTATTCCAAAACAGGCATACACTAAATTATACTCACTATTCGCGGAATATTGAAAGTATAGTTTTTCAACAGCGGCTATATCATTTTTGTTTTCTTTGCCGTCTATATTATGAATTTTTACATTTACAAAATATTTTTTCTTCCCAACGATAATTTCACAATCATGCAAACAAGTATCCGGTAAATTAAAATTTACATCAGTTATCCCCAATTCTTTTGCTCTAAATTTTGTCTGCTGGACAATAACCTGCTCAACCAACCAAGAAACTGACCTGGTGTGCGGTTTCAAACCGTATGGCAAAACTTTTCTATCGGTCACATCAAAACTCGGCAAAATATTCAAAAGTTTTAGATAGACACCTCTTATAAAATCCAGATCAGCTAATATGTCTCTGGTTTCGTCTTTCGATTTCATCTTGCTTTAATTATAGCACAAAAAATTTACGCCAATTCCATTTTCTTCATCAAGGCCGCATAGCGAGGCTTGCTTTTCCGTTCCAAATATTTCAAATGGGTCCGGCGGTCCGCCACCATTTTAATCAATCCCCGACGGGAACCATTGTCTTTTTTGTGTTTCTTCAAATGCTTGGCCAATTCGTCAATCTGCACGGACAAAACCGCCACTTGCACTTCCGGCGAACCGGTGTCTTTCTCGTGGATTTGATTTTTCTTGATAACTGCTTGTTTTTTCTTCGTGGCTAACATACTTAGCATATTAGCATAAAACTTAAAAATTTGCAATCAGGAGTGTGTCGCACAATATATGTGCTAAAATATAAACATGGCCTCCTTAAAACAGCTCAAAACCCAATTTTTGGAATACATTGAAATCGAAAAAGGCCGATCTTTGAAAACCGTGGAAAACTACGACCACTACCTGACCCGCTTTTTGAATTTTATCAAAAACGACAACCCGGCCGAAATAAATGACGCTACCATAAGAGAGTTTCGTCTCTGGCTCAATCGTCAAAGTACCGGCAACAACCGCGCCACCGGCCAAACTTTATCCAAGAAAACCCAAAACTATTATTTGATCGCCATCCGGGCATTTTTAAAATATCTCGCTCGACAAGAAATAAAATCCATGTCGCCGGAACGGATCGAGCTGGCAAAAATAAACGAAAGATCTTTGGATTTAATCACCCGCGAAGAACTTGAGAGACTGCTTAATTCCCCGAACGGATCGGATTTGAAAGATTTGCGCGACAAAGCGATTTTGGAACTTTTATTTTCCACCGGATTGCGCGTTTCGGAATTATGTTCTTTAACCTCGGATATAAATCTAAACTCCGACGAACTTTCCATCCGGGGGAAAGGCGGCAAGGTACGAGTCGTTTTTATATCGGATGAAGCGAAAAGCGCAATCCGAAAATATTTGGCGGTGCGCAAAGATATGAGCGAGTCTTTATTTGTGCAGATTCCTGCCAAAATTAAAGAAAAAAATAAAGACAACAAAGATCTTAATCCTTTAACCAAAAGATCTGTGGAAAGAATCGTGAAACAACATGCCGTCAAAGCCGGCATTTCCAAAAAAGTCACACCGCATGTGCTACGCCACATGTTCGCGACCGACCTCTTAGGCAACGGCGCGGACTTGCGCTCGGTGCAAGCAATGCTCGGCCATGCCAACATCGGCACCACTCAAATTTACACCCATGTCACCGACAAACACTTGCGCGAGATACATAAAAAATTCCATAACAAAAGATAAAAATTATTTTAATGATATAATTCATATATGCCCACCCATAAACAAACAATAAATTGGTATAACAAAAACGCGCAAGGATATACTGCCCATGTCAGAAATCCTAAAGAATCTGTTTATCATTCATATTATGAAAAACCGGCAATGTACGCCCTTGTTCCCAACATTAAAAATAAAAAGGTGCTTAGTTTGGGGTGCGGAAGCGGAGAAGATAGCCATCATCTTAAAAAACTTGGCGCAAAAAAATCAGTAGGGATTGATATTTCCACTGAACTTATAAAAATTGCCAAGGAAAGTTATCCTGATTGTAATTTTGAAGTTATGGATATGGGGCATTTGAATTTTCCAAATTCAAGTTTTGATTTTATTTACTCAAGTCTCACCGTTCACTATGTAAAAAATTGGACAAAAGTTTTTAAGGAGGCATATAAAGTGCTTAAACCAAAATCATATTTTTTATTTTCTTGCGGTCATCCTGTCCGATATGCAATGGAAAGTGTAAGTGATAAAAAAAGTTATATTAGCAAACTAGAGATATTAAAAGACAGAAAGACAAAAAAAATTATAGTTACTGGGGATTATCTCGGAATAACTAAAATTGGCAACGGTTTAGGGAGTAGTTTAGGAAGTGATAATGTTATTACTTGGCGTAAATCTTTTAGCGAAATTTCTTCGGAAATTTTTTCTGCAGGATTTTTAATCGAACAAATTGTTGAACCTAAGCCCCTAAAAGAATTAAAAAATATTTTTCCGGAAAAATACAAAAAACTTTCCAAGATACCGGAATTTGTAATTTTTCGTTTATTAAAACCGTAATCATTTAGTATGAAAATAATTTCTTGGAACACAAACGGATTGCGGGCGACGGCGAAACAGGGATTTTTCACTCCCCTTTTTAAAAAATACCGGCCGGATATTTTGTGCTTGCAGGAAACAAAAGTTGAACCGGAGCAATTGCCGGCAGAAATCCGAAATGTGCCGGGATATTTTTCGTATTTTGCGCATCCGAAAATTAAAAAAGGTTATAGCGGCGTGGCGATTTATTCCAAAGAAAAACCAAAAGAAGTTTTTTATGGAATGGGCCAAAAAGGACAACAGCAAAAACTGGACGACGAAGGCAGAATGCTCGGCGTCAAATATCGAGGTTTAACCTTGATAAATGTTTATTTCCCAAACGGCGGCGCTGGTCCAGAGCGATTAAAATACAAATTGGAATTTTACGACGCTTTTTTGAAATTTATAATCAAGCTCCGAAAAAACGGCGAGAATGTAATTTTCTGCGGAGATGTGAATACCGCGCACGAAGCCATCGACCTTGCCCGACCAAAAGAAAACGAAGAAAATACGGGTTTTTTGCCAATCGAGCGCGCTTGGATAGATAAAGTCGTAAAAAATAATTTTCTGGATGTTTGGCGAGAATTTAATCTAGGGAAAAAAGATATTTACACCTACTGGGACCAAAAAACCCGCGCCCGCGACCGAAATGTCGGCTGGCGGATCGATTATTTTTTCGCCGATAAAAAAATTAAAATAAAAGACACTGGAATGTTGCCAGATTATTATGGCTCGGATCATTGCCCAATCTGGCTGGAATTGCAACCTGGCCAAAAATAAATTTTTGTGACCTCGATAGGATTCGAACCTACATCTCAGCCTTCGGAGGGCCGCGCTCTATCCGTTGAACTACGAGGTCGTTGTCTATTTATAAACTATTATTTTAATTTTACCAATCGCGGGCGGATCTTTTCGCCAAACCACAAAGTGGCCAATTTTTTATACCGTTCGCTTGTTTTCGTCACCAAAATTTCAAATTTTTTATTTCTATATAATTTTTTTTCTATTTCTGTATGTCTAAATAAGTAATTTTTCAATTTCGCCGGCAGTAAATCCTCCTGCGCAATGAGTTTAACTTTTTTATTCAAAATTTCTTGGATTTCTTTTTTCAGCATTCCGTAATGCGTGCAGCCGAGAATCAAGCTGTCAACATTTTTAAATGGCAGTAGGTATTTCGTCAAAATTTTCTCTTCATATTTTCCCTTCTCAATCATTGGCACCAGTTTCGGTGTCGCTCTGGCGAATAATTTTATATTTTTATTAATTTTTTTTAATTCCTGCAAATACGCAGTAGAATCTATGGTGCGATTGGTGCCAATTAGCCCAATATTTTTAAAATTTCCAACCATTTCCACCGTCGGACGAATCACTCCCAAAACTCTTCTGTCTTTGTAAATTGAATTTGGTAGCCATTCTTGCTGAATTTTCCGTAAAGCTTGGGACGAGATTGTGTTGCAAGCCACAATAATCAAAACACAATCTTTTTGGAAAAGATATTCAATCGCCTGGACGCTGTGTTTGTAAATATAATTTTGGCTTTTGTTGCCATAGGGTAAATTTTTGGTGTCACCCAAATAAACGAAATCATATTCCGGCAGTTTTTTGCGTATCGCTCGCACGACAATCAGCCCGCCTAACCCCGAATCAAAAATTCCTATCTTCATATTTTTATGATATATTTATATTATGAATCACGCAAGATTAGACCAGCTTTCCGACGGAATTTTTTCCATCGTGATGACGATTTTGGTTTTCAACATCAAACTGCCGGCAATCTGGGGGCCGATCGATAACGCCGGTTTGTGGAAAGAAATTGAAACTCTGCTTCCGGTTTTGCTTTCGTATGTCCTTTCTTTCGCTTTGATTTTCACCTATTGGCGCGCGCATCATTTTTTCGTTTCCATTTATGCCAAGAATGTGGATTCGATGCTGATCAACATCAACGGTTTGTTTTTTATGCTGATTTCTTTGGTGCCTTTTACCGCGAGCGTCTTGGGGCAATATAATCACAATCAGTTGTCCGTAGTGATTTTCGGCATCCATATAGTTTTAATCGGTTTAGTTTTATATTGGATGCGCCGCTATGTTTTGTATTCGCCGCACATTCAAAATCCGGAAATATCCAAACATGAAATCCGCGGCAGCACCATCCGCACCTTAGTGCCCGTCTTTTGCGCGCTGGTGGCAATCTTGCTTTGTTTTTGGAGCATCACCGCTTCGCTCGTATTATTCACTTTAGCGGTGATTTTCAATTTGTCTTCGTATAGCACCCGCTTGGTTGAAAAAGTATTGAAAACGGAGTTGCAATAAATTTATGCAAAAAATCTGCCAAAACTGCAAAAATGAATTCAAAATAGAAAAAGAAGAACTCATTTTCTATGAAAAAATTTCTGTGCCGATTCCAAAACTTTGTCCCGACTGCCGGCTACAACAAAGAATGATGTTTCGGAACGAAAGAACTCTTCACAAAAGAAAACCTGATACGCCAAACTCGCCGGAAGAAGTAATTTCCATTTTTGCGCCAGATTCCGATCAAACAGTTTATGACCAAAAAACTTGGTGGGGGGATTCTTGGGATGCAACGACCTATGAACAAGAAATTGATTGGCAAAAACCATTTTTTGAACAGTTGAAAACTCTTTGGAGAAAAGTTCCCGATATGGCTTTAGCCAACATAAATGGAGTCAACAGCGAATATTGCAGCATTACCGAAGGCAATAAAAATTGTTATTTGGTAATCGGCGGAGATTTCAACGAGAATGTGATGTATTCTAGTTTTACTTTCAATGTCAAAGACAGCATCGATTTGCATTGGGTTTCCAAAAGCGATTTGAGCTATGAAAGCGTGGATTGCATTTCCTGTTCCCGGCTTTTATACAGCCGGCAATGCGAAACTTGTCTGGAATCGGCATTTCTTTTCAACTGCAAAAATTGCAGCAATTGTTTCGGCTGTGTAAATTTGCGAAACTCTCAATATTGTTTTTGGAATGAGCAATTGGACAAAAAATCTTACGAGGAAAAAATGAAAAATATAGATTTGTCGTCTTTTTCAGAAATTCAAAAATATAAAAATCAATTTGAAAAATTTATTTTGAAATATCCGCACAAATTCGCCCGGGTAATCCGCTCCATTAATTCCACCGGCGACAACTTAGAGGGAACTAAAAATTGCCAAAACTGTTTTGATGTTTTTGGCGGCGCTAAAGACTGCGGAAACATTTGGTTAGCTTACTCTTTGGTAACAAACTGCTACGATTGTGATCATTTTGGCAAAAATTCGGAAAATTCTTACCAATGTTCGACAATTTATCCCGGGAGTAATATTTTCTTTTCCAGATTTATTATCGAATCACATGATGTTTCTTATTCTTACAATTGCCACAACTGTTCCAATCTTTTCGGCTGTATCGGTTTGCGAAATAAAAGCTATTGCATTTTCAACAAGCAATATTCCAAAGAAGAATACCTAGAACTGGTTCCTAAATTAAAACAACACATTAACGATTTACCATATAAAGATAATACAGGAAAAATTTATGAATATGGTGACTATTTTCCGGCCGACCTCTCTCCTTTTGGCTACAACGAAACCGTCGCGCAAGAACTTTTCCCGCTCACTAAACAAGAGGCCGAAGCCAAAGGATATTTGTGGCGAGAAAAAATTTCCCAAAAATATGTCAGCGACATAGACGCAAAAGATTTACCGGACTCGCTAAAAGAAACAAATGAAACGATAATCCAAAAAGTAATAAGTTGTGCACACGCAGGCATTTGTTCGCATCAGTGCACCAAGGCGTATAAAATTACTCAAAATGAATTTGATTTTTATCAAAAATTGTCCATTCCGATTCCGCGGCTCTGTTACAACTGCCGATATTGCGAGAGAATTACCAAAAGAAATCCAGTAAAACTTTGGCATCGAGAATGCCAATGCGCCGGCGAAAATTCTGCCAATAAAATTTATAAAAACACCCGGGTTCACGAACACAAAAATTCCGCCTGTCAAAATGAATTTGAAACACCGTATTCCCCGGAAAGAAAAGAAATTGTCTATTGCGAAAAATGCTATAATCAGGAAGTGTATTAATTATGGAAAATAAAACTTGTCAAAATTGCAAAAAAGAATTTACTATCGACTCGGAAGATTTTAATTTTTACGAGAAAATAAAAGTTCCGCCACCGACTTTTTGTCCACAATGTCGCTTGGCGCGGAAATTAGCTTGGCGCAATGAGCGATCGTTATACAAAAGATCGTGCGACTTATGCAAAGAAAATATTATTTCAATGTATAAAGCCGATGTCGAATTTCCGGTCTATTGCCACAACTGCTGGTGGAGCGATGAATGGAATCCGCTTGAT
>JBAPNK010000055.1:0-1856 GCA_049279095.1 Minisyncoccia bacterium | reverse complement strand
CTCCAGCACCTTGACAGAATTGTTTTGATATGCTACACTTGGCTTGTAAAATTTTGAAATTGAAAGTATAATTATAAAGGTCTTATTTATTAAAAAATAATCAAAAAAATTTATGGGAATGGAAGATATAGGCACAAAAGTTGGTAATAGTATTAATCCTGAATTAATTGATAGAGCCCTTGCAAACGCTGAAAGACAAGCGGCATCTGAAGAAATTAAAGGCGGTCATCCATCAAGAAGCCGTATAACTGCTTTAGCCCTGGCTTTTTAGCACCTTTGGTTGGTATTGCCCAAACAAATGGGGCACCAGAAAAAACATTATCGAAAGAAGAACAAAAAATTGAAGCAAAGAAAAATATTGACTTGGCAAAACTAAGAGCTCAGATTGAGATAGCGCAAGAGAAAAGAAAACTTGAAGAAACTGAACAATCAGCGGGAGGAATCGGTATTGCGCATAACAACAAAGCAACCATTACCGGAACCGAGCGCGAACAAACAGAAAATATATATGATGCAAAAGGAAACATAATAGGTGAAAGAAAAGTAAAGGAAAGTTCAAAAGATATGATGAAGCATGAAGAAAAAATGAAAAAAAATCATCAACAAGAAGTTATTTTCGCTAATCCTAGTGAAAGAATAGTTGAAGATGCTGGTGTTCTAAGAGGCGTTGGCATTTCACAACAAGAAAGGGACAGAATGGCATTAAAAAAAATAGAAGAAGAAAGAAAAGAAGATGCAAAACATTGGGGTGGAAGATAATTAAATACCACTTCGTCTGACAAAAAAAATGCAAAAATTCAAAAAAAACATTACAATTATAATTGTTGCGCTGGTATTCTTGTTCAGTTGCGCGAAAATAACATTCGCTTATCAAACTGGCAGTGATCCTTATCAAACCGGCAGCTCTTATGCCACCGGTTCGGGATATACGACGGGCGGTAACAGTTATGCAACAGGAAACACATATTCGACCGGTTCAAATTTCCAGACCGGCGGAAATGTTTACCAAACCGGAAACAATTATATTACTGGATCAAATTATCAAACTGGCAACAATTATCAAACTGGTTTTGCTTACCAAACCGGTGGTGGCTCGTATCAAACGGGCAGTAATTTCGTTACGGGTAATACTTATCTAACAGGTTCCGATTATGTGATCAGCGGCAACAGCTATGTCACCGGATCAACCTACCAGACAGGTTATAACTATCCGACCGGTTCAATGTATCAGCCCGGCGAGTAAAACTTGACTTTTATATTTTAGTATGCTATACTACTAATATGAAAAAAATGAACAAAAAATCAATAAATTATGGTCTGAAAGTATTAACACTGTTGGCTTTTAGCTTGATTTTTATACCTAATCATGTTTTCGCTCAGCAAGCTTTGTATGGCTATGGCGCGAATAATGGAAGCGGAAATTCCAACAGCGGTTATGCTTATTCTCCTTACACTAATTCCTATTACAACACCACTCCTTACCAGCCGCCGATTTATACCGCCCCGACACCGCCAACCACTCCGGTAGTGTATTCAAGCGGAGCAAACCCAAATACCGGAAACGGATCAAGTGTGATGACGGTCACTTACACACCAACTGCCACGCCTGCTGCTAAAACCGCAACCACGACAAAAACAGCAACCGCAACCGCCGCAACAAATTCCAATAGTGGCAACGCTCTCGCCGCCAACGCGGTTTATGGTTCTAACAGTTTCCTGCCTTCGGGATTGATTCAGTGGATTTTGTTCGGGATTTTTATTTTGCTTCTGATTATTCTAGTCCGAAAAATTTTCGGCGCGGAAAAAAATTATCACGCGACGCCGCTGAAACACGAATAAACACAATCAAAAAATCC
>JBAPNK010000054.1:0-10851 GCA_049279095.1 Minisyncoccia bacterium | reverse complement strand
TTCAAAAAATATTCATCCCAACTCGGTCTTTTGTATTTTTCGGTTTTTTTCACAATTTTTTTCATAAAATTTAAGGATCCTCATCTGTTTTAACGCGAATAAAAACATCTTTGCCTTCCGGTGATTTGGTTTTTATGTATTTCCTTTTTTTATTTATTTCTATTTTCCTGATAAGTTCTTTTTCTAAATCAAAACCCATACTCTCACACATCCCTAAGATAAAAATCATCACATCGGCAAATTCTTCCGCCACGCCTGGCTGATTTTTATTGTGTTTGGAAAATGCTTCGGAAAGCTATTCGTAAGCTCGGCAAAACTCTTGCGCAGTATTGGTTGTGTTAAAACCTTTTTCGAGCTTGTTCCGCATCACTTCTTTTTGCAGTTGTTTTAGATCAACCATAAGTACATATTACTCCAAAAATCTAAAGTTGCCAACAAAAAGACGGAAGCAAGGCTTCCGTCTTTTTGTTAAAATTTATGATAATTTTTAGATTTTATATTTTTTATTTTCTTGATTTTTTCAAAAAGAGGCTGATACAGATCTTCGCGCGGATCCATCATCAATTCTTTTTTGTCTATTTTGTCCGCAAAAATCACCGGAGCGTTTTTTATCAAAGCCAATGGCTGCTGTTCCTTGCCTTCGCCCATACACAATACCGCGGCTGTCGCCAAGCTGTCCGCCGCGTCCGTGCGGGACAATTTCAAAATTCTCCCGAAAATATCCGGCGTTCCGCGATAATCCCGCACGCCTTTGAAACCGGCATAACCGATGGCGGCTCCGACAATTCCCGCCCGCAATGGAAACAATCTGCTGTCGGTAATCAAAATGCCCAAATTTTTAACTCTGAACTTTTTTTGCAAATTTTTGCGGATCAATTCAGCCGACCGGAAAGAATTTTTAGGCAACAAAATTATTTTCCCGTTCGCATTTGATTCATCTATGCCAGCCGAAGACATTACCGTGCCGTCTTTGATAGTCAGCCATGTGTACTTAGTGCGAAGCATATATTCGCTTTCTGATTTAATAATTTTTTCACGCATTGCGTCATGCGGAACGGATAAATCAATTTCCACGGTCCGGCCTTCGGATAAAGCCACAATTTTGGAAGTCACAACCAAAATAGAATTCTCAAGATTTTTTTTGGGAATTTTTTTTACATATTCAAAAATAAAATCCAAAAGATTTTCATTCTCCCGAAAAATTCTGGTTTTAATGGCTTTAATTTCCATAATTTTTCAAGATATGAATTCCTAAATATGACAACGGCGTAAGCAAAAATCCCATGAAAATTTTATATAACCACCATGGAATAATAATGAGCATTATTGTGTGGATTGGGTAAATTCCGACATAGGCAATCGACATAAAAACAACCGTATCAAACAGTTCCGACCAGGCATTGGCCAAATTGGCGCGCAGCCAGAACTTTTTCTCGCCAATTTGTTTCTTCAGAAAGAAAAAAGAAATGACATCTTGGTATTGGCCAATCGCGAAGGCAGCTAAAGAAGCTATAGAAAAACGGGCCGAAAGCCCGAAAATCTGATTGTAGCCAGCTTGCGCCCACAAGCTCTCTTTAGCCCAAGGCGTGACGGTCGAAACCAGAGAATAAAATAAAAATAAAACTATGCTGATAATTCCGGCCCAAACAAAACTGTTGGCCATTTTCTTGCCGTAAACTTCGGCGATCACATCGGTCATGCAAAAAACAATTGGAAAAGAAAAGACCGCTACCGATATATGCGTGCCGAAAAGAAACGGCATCAACTTTATGCCCAAAGTATTAGAAGCAAACAACGAACCGACATAAAGCGTCAAACAAATAAGAATTTTTTTATAATCTTTTTCACTCATTTCACTTCAATGCCCATACTGCGGGCGGAACCGGCGATAATATTAATCGCGCCTTGGTCATCTTTACAATTCAAGTCCGCCATTTTTTTCTTGCCTATTTCCAAGGCTTGGGCACGGGTAATTTTCCCGGCTTTGGTTGCGACATTTTTTCCCGAACCTTTTTCCACTCCGGCCGCTTTCAAAATAAGATCGGAAGCGGGAGGAGTTTTGACGACGAAATCATAAGTTCGGTCTTCGTAGACAGTGATGGACACGCCAACTTTGTCGCCGGCCATTTTGGCGGTCGCCGCGTTGAACTTAGTGACAAAGTCGCCGATGTTGATGCCGGCTTGTCCGAGCGCAGGGCCCAAAGGCGGAGCCGGAGTGGCTTTGGCGGCTTGAATCTGTAATTTTATTTTTTTGGTTATTTTTTTTGCCATATTTTTTACATTAACCTAAATTTTCTTAACTTGCAAGAAATCCAATTCCACCGGTGTTTCGCGTCCGAACATTGAAACCAGCACTTTTAC
This sequence comes from Minisyncoccia bacterium, assembly GCA_049279095.1. Classification (GTDB taxonomy): domain Bacteria; phylum Patescibacteriota; class Minisyncoccia; order Phycocordibacterales; family UBA9973; genus UBA9973. The sequence goes on along the minus strand of JBAPNK010000054.1, from coordinate 8,490 downwards.
TTTGCCGCGATCTTGATCTACTGAATTCACTTTGCCCTCCAAGTCCTTGAAGGGACCGTCGGTAATCAAAACCGTTTCGCCGGCAACCATATCGATATTATGTTTGGCGGTGCCAGCATCCATCTTCTTGAATAAATAATCCACTTCTTCTTTTTTGAGCGGCACCGGATTCACGCCCGCGCCGACAAAACCGGTCACCCTGGGAGTATTCCTCACCACATACCAAGAATCATCCGTCACGATCATATCCACCAGGACATAGCCGGGATAAATTTTTTCTTCCACTTCCACTCGCTTGCCGGCTTTGATTTTTATTTTCTTTTCAATCGGCACGACGACATTGAAAATTTTGTCGTGCATTCCAAGAGAATCAATGCGCTGGCGCAAATTGCGCAGAACGACATTTTCGTATCCAGCGTAAGTGTGAATCGCATACCAATTCCTAATTCCTTCCGTTTCTTGTTTGGCCATAAATTTTTACGGAGTGATTATTTTTTGTAATCCTTGTGAAAAAATGAAATCAAAAATGCCCAAATAGTAAGCGATGACCACCGACAAAACAATCACAATCAAGGTGTAATAAAAAGTCTGGCGCCTAGTCGGCCAAATCACATGTTTCAGTTCCGTTTTTGTCTCCTTAAAATATTCGGTGATTTTTGACATAATTTTTATCTCTTAAAAAAGCCCCTCGCAGGGCTTCTTCAAGAATACTCTTTTTTTATAAAATAGTCAAACCCGACCCGCACACTTAATTAAAAATGTTCAGTTGGATTTCCTTGCAAACATCTTTCTTTTTCTTCTTTTGCAATCCTTATCCCATCTTCTCATGATTCACCTTTCATCCAGTTACTATGTGAATTATTCGCCCAATTTGATTCACCCCATACTTTAACATCTTCTTCTGTCGTGTTTTTTAAAAATTCAGTTATTTTTGCCTTCACTTTATCTATGAGATCTTGCCTTTTGGTTTCATTCGCATGCACTAACTCACGAAGCAACATTCCATAACCCGATCTCAACCAGTCGGGATTTGCTTCTTTATTTGCAACATATGCATCCACTCTATTAAAAACAGAATTCGTAGGACCATCATCTGGTTTTATTGAAAGTCTTTCATTCATATATTTTTATGTTTATAATTTATTAATAATACTCATAAGCATACCCCCCCCCGACACAAAAAGTCAAGCAAGAGAGCTTATGGGAATTCTAAAAAATAATTGGCTTTCTGTCTATGGCAATTGATTCAATCAACCTAACTTTATTTTTTAAGTTTTGAGAGTAATACACAATTACCAAACGGTCGCCAACATAGAAGTTAAGCTCTTGCCATAAATCAAGGGATTTACTCCCCAAAACTTGTTTCTTGTCCAATTTATTTTCTATTTCTTGTAAAATTTGCAAATATAATTTTCTGGCGCTTTCTTGGTAAGTTTGAATAATTAAATCTTCGCTCCAAATGCCGGTATCTCTATATAACTCATAAAAGGCTTCTTCGTAGTTGCGAATGAAACTTTTTAATTCTGAGAGAGCCCGTGATTTAAACTTCAGCTTTATCATACAAAGGATGTTTGATATAAATTTGTTTTTTCCAAGCTGATTTTAAACGCAGACGAAGCCTGTCTACGGATGCATCTAAGTATTGAGACAGAGACTCCTTAACTTCTTCTATACTATAGGTTTTTTCTGTTTCGTTCTTCATATTTATATTTTATCAGATTTTTAAAATATAGCAATAAATATGTAGCACGCTTTTTTATTTTATCTCATAAGTGATTGTCACATCGGAACTAATTGTATTTTGTCCGGCGGGAATTACTGCCGGCGCAGCTTTGGAAACAGCGCCCGCGGACATCACCGCATTTTGCGCGTACATAATAGGATAGCCACCGGAAGAATCACTGAAGCTTTCGATTTTACCCAAACTGACTCCCAAGTCTTTAGCCAAAACTTGCGCTTTACTTTTCGCGTCATCAATCGCCAATTTTCTGGCTTGCGTCTGCAGAGCGTCCGGATTGTCAATCGTAAAATTCGGACCACTTAAATTGGAAACGCCAATCGTTCCCAATCCTTGCATAATCTTGCCGACGTTGTCGGTATTTCTCACTTTCACGGTTATACTCTCGGACGCTTCGTAGCCGGTCAAAACTTGTTTTCCTGAAGGACAATAAACCGCATTATTACTTGAAACTGTTCCGCTATTTAAGATCGGAACAGGAACTGGCGGACATACAGCATTTTGATATTGATAAGTGGGGTTAAAAGAAGCGTCAGCAGTTTGAATATCTTTGGCGTCAACGCCATTTGTTTCCAAAAAACTTAGCGCCGACTTTTCCACCGTCGCCACTCCGGCTTGCGCGTCCGCCACTGTTTTGCTGTCTTTTAAAATTGTAAAAGAAACATTGGCGATATCGGGCACCGCCGTCACTTCGCCGTGACCGGAAAAAGAAATAGTAGCCGGCGTAGCATTCTCTCCGAGCAAACTGTCTTTTTTTATTTCCGAATATATTCGGACCGCCAAATATACAGCCCAAACAACCAACAACACAAAACCCATTTTTATTAAATAAGATTTTTCTTTGTCTGGTATTTCCATAAATTTAATTCATGTTTTTTTAATTTTTAATGCCGAGAAGTTCCACATCAAAAGTCAAAGTCGCGTTCGGTGGAATCACCCCGCCGGCGCCCGCGGCTCCGTAAGCATCCGCCGGCGGAATTACTAAGGTTTTTTTATCGCCGACTTTCATTCCGACTATTCCTTTATCCCAGCCGGGAATCACTTGTCCCGCGCCCAAAGTGAAAACAAAAGGCTCGACATGACCGAATTTCGGATCCACATTTGAATCAAAAACCGTGCCGTCAGCCAAACTGCCGGTGTAGTTCATGGAAACAGTATCTCCCGCTTTCGCGACTGTTCCTACCGGAGCGGTATTGTCAACCGCCCCCGCTCCATTTACTGGGATGGTGTTATCCGTCCCGCTATTATCTGTGCCAAGAGCATTATTATTTGTCGCCATATTCACTTTATTGTTTATGCTAATAAAAATCAAAACTCCCACTAAAACCAAGCAAATCACTACTGCCAAAACTATATTCATATTTTTTTTATTTTCCATAAATTAAAAATTGTTTATTGTAATAAACCCATTATACTCCGCAGTAAAATTTTTAGCAAAATTCTCTAATAATTTCCAATAACATTTCCAAAAGGACTGATATACACTGTATGCCAATTATTCAATTCTTTTATGGCTATTTCTTGGGTTGTAAAACCACAAGCATATTGAATTGAAGAAATATAACCGAATGGAATTCTTGTGGTATTTTTTATATTCTCAGCTCTTAGTGGTCCACAGCCGTCCATTATTCCTTGCCATTTTGTATTAACTTTTTGAAGAATAACTTGATTGACTTCTGTACTGTTCAACCATGGGCTCCACGCTAAAATTACCAATAAGATAATTAAAATAATTTTTATGTATTTCTTCATATTTATATCCTATCATTTTTAGAGAATTTTAAAAAGCCCTTTAATAACCAATTATCTATCCATACAATTCCGGATGCGTGCCAATGTCAGTTAAAAGTACAGTTTTTTCATTAATATGGTAAAAAGTAATTCTAAAATCTCCCGTTACATTAAAACTTCTTTCATCACCATGCTCACCATTAAGTTCATGATTATTCAATAAAACATTAAAAGGATCTTCTCTAAAAAGCCTAATGCGTTCGATGGCTTTTTTCTGCACAAACTTATCTTTCTTCTTGAAAGATTTGTTATACTTTTTGCTGGTTAATACATCAATCATAAAGATAAGAGATGTTTTTCTAGTTCCTCGTGGGTTTTATAAACTTTCATTTTTCCAGTCGCGTATTCCTTGCGAGCATCTCTAAATGATTTTCTCAATCTGGCATTTGGTATTTCGGGCGTGGTAAATTCTATTCTTTTTTCAGCAATGATTTTTCTAACAGCGTGATTTAAGGCAATAGAAAGAGTCAGGCCCATTTCGTCCAGGGTTTTTATAAATTCCTTCTTTATCTTTGGGTCCGTATTAAAATTTATGACTGCGTTATTCATACATACAGTATATATTGTTGTATATATAAGTCAAGAGTTATGGGTACTTTATTTTTTTACACAATATTGACTTCCGGCGCCAATTCCAAGCCAAATTTATTTTTGACGGACGCGATAATTTTATTCGCCAAATCAAGAATTTCTTTTCCGGTCGCTCCGCCGTAATTGACTATTACCAGAGCTTGCTTATTATGAACGCCGACATTGCCGATTCTTTTGCCTTTCCAATCACATTGTTCAATCAGCCAACCGGCAGGAATTTTGTATTGTATTTCCCCCCTCTCGGGCGCGGGGAGAGGGGCTGGGGGTGAGGTCGCATCTTGTTCTTCGAAATAAGGGAGATTCGGATATGCCTGCAAAAGCTCCCCTAATTTCGGCAGCGGAACGAGAACATTCTTAAAAAAACTGCCGGCATTGCCGAGAATTTTCGGATCGGGCAACTTGCTCCGGCGAATATTTGCCACCGCACTAGCTATATCTTTTGAAGTTTTCGCTGCTATTTTATTCGCCGCCAAATAATCGGCTAAAATTTTATAAGTCACATTCGGCTTTGGCGTTTTGCTTAATCTTAAGATTACCGCCGAAATAAAATATTTTCCTTTTAATTTATTTTTAAAAACACTGTCTCGATAGCCAAGAGCGCATTCTTCTTTGGTAAAAATTTTCTTTTTGCCTGTTCCCAAATCAAAAGCTTCCACATTAAAAAGCGTGTCTTTCAGCTCCGCGCCGTAAGCGCCGATATTTTGCATCGGCGCGGCGCCGACCGTGCCCGGAATCAACGCCAGATTTTCAATTCCCCAATAACCACGATTGACCGAAAAATTTACCAAATCAGACCAAAGTTCTCCGCCAAAAGCACGCACGAAAACTTCATCTTTCTCAGGTTTTACAAGGGTAACCCTTGTAATTTCCTCAATCCCTTTTAATTTATTCAAAACAACCATCCCGTTAAAATCTTTTGCGAATAAAACATTGCTTCCCCCGCCCAGAAATATTTTTTGATTATTCTTGAATTGGGCCGTTTTGAAAAGCTCCGGCAGTTCTTTTTCGGAAATTATTTCTACGAAAAGTTTCGCCCGGACGGAGATGCCAAAGGTATTTAACTTGGTCAAACTGTAATTTCTAAAAATTTTCATACAACCGCCGGCAGTTCAATAAAAAAGGCGGCGCCTTTACCCGCGCCCTCGGACTCCGCCCAGACACGCCCATGATGCGCTTCAACAATCAGCTTGACCGAATAAAGTCCGTAGCCGGTCGAGTCCACATTTATTTTCACCGAATCTTTCCCGCGACCGCCTTCGGTAAAAAGATTTTTCTTGTCTTCTTCGGCGATGCCGATGCCGGTATCCCTGACGGAAAATATAATTTTCCCATCTTTTTTTTTCATACCCACGCTGATTTTTCCTTCCTTGGTGTACTTGATCGAGTTTTCAATCAAATTGCTGATCGCTTCTTTGAGCCAAAAACAATCGCCAGCGACATTATAGGTATCGTCTTTGATATTGTTTTCCAACTGCAATTTTGCCATTTCGATCGAAATTTTTTTCTCCGATAAAACTTTCAAAACCAGATCCTTTAAATCAATCGTTTTCATCTCGTATTTGACTGAACCTTTTTGCAGGTTCGCGGCGTTCAAAACCAAATCAACCGTTTCAATGCCGGTATTATCCGACTGTAAACCTTTTTCCGCCATCATTTTCAATTCGGGCGTAAGCGCGCCGAAACTGCCGTCCAGCATTCCGGCAAAAATATATTTGGAATGGGTGAACGAACCTTTCACCTTATGGGTAACGAGATGTACCAAGCTTTCCCTCTGCTTGATCAGATTTTGCAAACTGACATTCGCAGTTTCCAGATCTTTATTCAAACTATCCACCTGTTTGTATAGCCGTGCCAATTCCAAATTTTGCTTGTACATCGCTTCGGTGATTTTTTTATATTCATTTTCGTCGGACATATCCATAACTCTAACACAAAAAGAATTAAAAAACATTTCTTGCAAAAAAATAAAGGTAGTGCTATATTGAGAGCGTACGAGTCCTGTCCAAACAGGACTTTTTTATTAAAAAAATTAAACAAATTTATGTTGGACTTAAAAACATTCAAATCGGCTTTGGAACAATTGGAAGAAGAAAGGAAAATTCCGAAAGAAAAAATACTGGACGCCATCGAGCAGGCGATGGCGGCCGCTTACAAAAAAGATTACGGCAAAAAGGGGCAAATCATCCGCGCCAAGTTTGATTTGGAAACCGGCAAGACGGATTTTTTTCAGGTGAAAATCGTGGTGGACGAAAGTGTGGCGATAATGGAAGCACCCCTACTCGACCTCCCCCTTACTAAGGGGGAGGAGAAAGGGGGGGGTGAGTATTCCGTTAAAGATTCGGGCGACGAGCGCGTGCATTTCAACTCCGAACACCACATAATGCTCGAAGACGCCAAAAAAATAAAAAAGGGGGTGGAATTAAACGACGAAATAATTTTCCCGCTGGAAGCCAAAGATGATTACGGCCGCATCGCCGCGCAAACAGCCAAACAAGTCATTATCCAAAAAATCCGCGAAGCAGAACGGACTTCCGTTATTGACGAATATGGCGGAAAAGAGGGTGAAGTTGTTTCCGGCGTGGTGCAGAAAGTGGAAAGAGGCAATGTTTTCGTGGATTTCAACCGCGCGACCGGCATCTTGCCCGCCGAGGAACAAATCCCTGGAGAATATTGGGAACGAGGTCAAAGATTGCGCGCGTATCTATACTCGGTGGAAGACACGCCGCGAGGAATCAATTTGCGATTGTCGCGCACTCATCCGAAATTTATCGAAAAACTTTTCGCGCTGGAAGCGCCGGAAATAGAAAACGGAGTGGTGGAAATTAAATCGGTGGCTCGTGAAGCCGGCGCCCGCTCCAAAATCGCGGTCTTTTCCAACGATGAGCATATTGACGCCGTCGGTTCTTGCGTCGGCCAAAAGGGCACTCGGGTCAATACTATCACTTCGGAGCTTTCCGGAGAAAAAATTGATATAATCCCATGGTCTTCGGATCCGAAAATTTTTGTTTCTAACGCTCTTTCTCCGGCCAAAGTTACTTCCATCGAGACGGACGAAAAAGAACATAAGGCAGTTGTGGAAGTCGGTAATGACCAGCTGTCGCTGGCAATAGGCAAAGGCGGACAAAATGTTCGGCTCGCCGCCAAATTGACCGGCTGGCGAATAGACATCAAGGGCGATGAAATAGTTTCAGTTCCAGTTGAAAAAATTGAAGAATAAGATTACAATTATTTTATGGCAAACATCAATCATAAACCTTCAAAATATATGCTGAATTTACTGCATATCCTTCCCGCTTTTGCTGACGGAAAAGAAGATATTGTTAACACTGTTGTGGAAATAATTTCCGGCAGCATTAATAAATATGAAATAATTACCGAATCCGGACAACTCAAACTGGACCGCGTTGGTTATTCTTCTCTGGCTTATCCGTTCACTTACGGCGCAATTCCGCAAACTTGGGACTATGACAACGACCCGCTCGATATCTGCATTGCGAATGTTATGGAACCGCTGGTGCCCGGATGTCTGGTAGAAGCCCGAATCATTGGAGTAATGAAGTTCGTCGACGGCGGAGAAATTGATGATAAAATAATCGCCGTCCTCTCCGACGATCGCAGAAGCGAACACATTAAATCAGTTGAGGATTTGGGCGAGCAGTTCAAACGAGAAACCACTTATTTCTGGGAACATGTGAAATATCTCAAAAAACCCGGCACTGGCGTAACCAAGGGTTTCTTTGATAAAATGGAAGCCGTCAAAGTCATCAAGGAATGCGAACAAAGATACAAAGATATTTATTTGAAAAATTTTGAATAGTAAAAAACAATATGAAAGTCACCGTCAAAAAACTGCCAAAGAGCGTTGTGGAAATTGAAGGCGAATTGGAAAGTGAAATATTTGAAAATTATTTTTCAAAAGCGCTGAAGAAACTCGGCGAAAATTTTAATTTGGACGGCTTCCGAAAAGGCAAGGTTCCGGAAAATGTGTTGCTGCAAAATATTCCGGAAGTTCGTATTTTGGAGGAAATGGCGGAAATGGCTTTAAGTGAGAATTATCCGAAAATAATTTTAGAAGAAAAGCTTGATGCCATCAGCCGGCCGGAAATCGCAATTACCAAATTGGCGCGCAAAAATCCGCTTGGTTTCAGAATAAAAACCGCTGTGCTGCCGGAGATAAAATTGCCGGAATATAAAAATGTCGCCAAAGAAATCCTAAGGTCGGACCTTGGGAATTCAGAAAGGTCCGACCTTGAAGTATCGGAAAAAGATTTGGAAGACACGATAATGGATATTCGAAAATCGCGGGCGCCCAAGATGAAAATGGGAGGAACCCCCTCTCCTTCACAAGGAGAGGGGGCAGGGGGTGAGGT
>JBAPNK010000053.1:0-2780 GCA_049279095.1 Minisyncoccia bacterium | reverse complement strand
GATGAAGACTGCATTAGCCGCCGAAAAAAAATAAATTGATACAAAACTCGTTCGCCGTATTTTCGCGCCAAAATGTATCCGATCAAATCGCCGATAATGCTTCCCAGAAAAGTCACACCGAGCACCGCGTAAATATTCAGAAAGCCCTGCGAAGCGAAACCGGCGGCGGCCGAAAGCGCCACCGAAGCCGGAATCGGCAAAGCGATGGACGACAGCAAAGCAATAAAAAAAAGACCCCAATATTTATAAAAAAGCAAAAAGGTAAACAGATATTGGAAAAATGAAGTGAAAAAATTAAGCATAAGCTACATTCCGCCGAAATCGGTGTTAATGCTGTCGATGGACGACTGAATCATTTTTTGCGTCCAGACATAAACCAAAACGATGGTGATAATCGTGGAAAGAATTAAAAGCGCCCAAGCGATTTGGCCGATTCTTTTCGCTTTTAGATCTTCGGATTTATAATATTTCACGCCCGGCCAGCGGGTCACAAAAATAAAACAAATCATCGGCAGAATAACAGAAAAAGCGTAAATCCAAACTTGCGTTCCAGCGGTCGTGGAAAGCGGAGCTTCATGTATTTTCGCTCCGCAATTGGGGCAGAAATAATATTGCGACAATACGCTCTGGTGGCAAGTCGGGCAAATGTTTGGTTCCATATATTCTATTTTACCAAAACCAAGATTTTTTAGCGAGTTGCTCACTTTCCAAAAAGACGAAAGCAAGGCTTCCGTCTTTTTACAGAATAAACAAAATTCCGCCCAGAAAAACAATCACAAAGAGAAATAAAAGTTTGAATATTTTTTCATATAATATGTTTTTGTTTTGCCTAATGTTGATAAAAGTATAAATAATCATCAAGAAACAAAATAAAGCAAAATAAATATCCGCCAAGGCGTGACTGAATTGAAGCGCCAAGAGACCAATCGCGTTGATGATAAATAAATTGCCGATAGTGTTGGCGAACCAGCCGAGCGCGTCCCATTCGTAAGTTTCTTTCCAATAGCCGATTTTGGAATACGCCAAACTGGAAACATACAGGAGAGGCACTGCCAAAAATAATTGGCAAATTATCGGAGATGAGAATTTACCGGAACCCAGTGTAATTATCAGAGTCAAAACAAAAAATAAAGCGCCCATCATAAAACTGTTAATGGTCACCTTATTTGCGGACTTTTGCGGATTGGTGCGAAAAATGTATTCTTCGGGCATAAAGTCATTATAGCAAATTTATAAATAAAGTATCAAAATTTTAAGGGAAACCAAGATCGCCATCTAGAAACCATTTATTGTTTACTTTAATGAGTTTTATTGTCTGCCCCGAAGAAAGCCTACAGATGCCATAATTGTCAGTCTTTTCTAAAAGCTCTACACAGCCGCGAAAATTATAATAATTTTCAAAAGAGCTATGCGCGATGTTTAAATAATTTATCCAATAAACGCAAAAAATTAAAAATGCCAAAATTGGAATTGAAACCAAAACAATATTTCTGCGCGTAAAAAATTTTTTCAGATTCATAAATTTTTATTTGTTTTGTCATAACCGAGCTCAATCGCGCGATTAACGGATTTTTTAAAAAAATAAATCCAGTGATCATAATCTTTGTTTTGATTTCTATCTTCCCAGTTTTTTATAATTTCCCCCGGATTTGCCCAAGCTAAAACAAATTTTTCATGTGCTTCCAATTGAGTTGGAATTAATTTAGCGCTTTTTAGAATAACTAAAAAGCAGGTCGCATGCGCGACACGGTCCACATTTTTTAGAGTATTATGAAAATGGCATAATGCTTCGGCTATTTTTTCAACATATAAAAAATCAAACAAGCCACTTTCCTCTCGCAATTCTCGCAAGGCTCCGTCTTTAATATCCTCGCCCGGATTCACGCCGCCGGAGAAAAAGCGCAACCATCCGTTGGCATCTTTGCCCACGGCATATTTTTGCGTCTCCGGATCAAAAACCACTGCGCAACCGCCGTCCCGACGCTCTTCATTTTCTCTTTTGATACCGAATTCTAGAATATTATTTAAATAATTCATAACTTTATTTATTTTATCATAAACGAGCAATAAATTATTAATTTGCGCAAGAACGGTTCTTGCGCAAGTTTAGGAAACCAACACCAAATCCGGTTCATCTAGGGTTGGTGCTTCAAAAAGTTTTAGTGCTTCATCTATTTGATGTTCTTCCAGATGAAAGTTATGTTTCGGCAAATTTTTATTGCGTTCTCTGAGACGCCGGATTAATTCGTCCCGCGTTACATCAAAATAATATACTTTTGCCACAGCACCAATTCTTTTTGCCATATCTCGCAAATCGTCACGCTCCTTGCGAGTCCAAAAACCATTTTCTAGAATTACATCCACGCCAAGTTTTAACGCTTGTTCGGCTATTTCGCATTGAATTTTTTCTACGATTTCCCGTTTTGCCTCATTGTATCCGTCACCGACAATACGATCCATCCATTCATCTGGTGTCAATCTAAGTGCTGGATGCTCTTTCTCCAATTTTTTGGCTAAGGTGGATTTACCGGAACAAGGTACGCCGCAAATTATGTGTAAGGTTGACATGATTAAAGTATATCAGGATTTTGATGTTATACAATTTTCGCGCACTTATTATTAATAATTGCGCAAGAACGGTTCTTGCGCAATTCGTTTTTTATATTTCTGTAAAATAGTTTTCAACAAAGTCTTTGAATTCTTTAGAACTTTGAAAATAATCTGGGAAGTTTTCTGGTTTAATTATATTTTTCTCTATTCTATTTTCACCAATGTAGTCT
>JBAPNK010000052.1:0-10317 GCA_049279095.1 Minisyncoccia bacterium | reverse complement strand
GTGGCAATTGTTCTTGCATATGTTTTGGTTAGTTTTTCTTTTCTCTCAGCTAATTCGATTTGGTATCAGTTATTAAATGGAACAGGGGCGGTTGGAATAGTTGTAGTTTCTTTATATAAAAAAGCATATCAACCTGGTATATTAAACATCGTTTGGACTTTAATCGCAGTACTTGCAATCTTTAATATTTTGCGTAAATAAAATTTCACGCCAGCCGAATTTCTCCAAGTTCTTCTTTAATTATTCCTTTAATTTCCATTATTGATAAAAGCGCGTTCCCGGTCGGTGTGGACATTTTTAGTGCGCGGATTAAATCGTCGCGGGGAATTGGTTCACGCAATAAATCAACGATCTTTTTTTCTTCCGGCGACAAATCCAAAAATAATTTGGCTTGCTTTTCTTCGTCTTTCGGCAGTTCAAAACCGAGCGCTTCCAAAACATCTTCGGAAGAGGTGATGGGGGTCGCGCCAAGATGGAGCAATTTATTCACTCCTTTTGAATTGGGAGAAAAAATCGAGCCGGGCACGACCAATAAATCTCGATTGTATTCGGTCGTCAGACGGGCGGTAATCAGTGTGCCGGATCTTTCTTCCGCTTCGACAATCAACACCGCCTTGGAAATTCCCGCCATTAATCGATTGCGCATCGGAAAACTCCATTGCGTCGCTTTGAAATCGGGTTCAAATTCGGAAATCAAGCATCCGCCTTTTTCTACCACTTCTTTTATTAATTTCACATTCGATTTTGGATACATTGCTTCATCGGAAAGTCCGGAACCGGGAAAAACCAATGTTTTAAGTCCAACCTGCAGCGCTTTTTTGTGCGCGATAGTGTCGATGCCCATCGCAAAACCGGAAACGATCACAATCGGATAACCTTTCAGTCCGGCAATTATTTTCTCGCAAGCCTCGCGTCCGTAAGCGGTATTTCGGCGCGAACCGACAACGCAGAGATAAATCAAATCCTCCGGAGGCAACTCGCCGATTATCCAAAGTTCTTCCGGTGGTTGGGGAATTTCCAAAAGCGCTTTGGGGAATTTATTTTTTGGCAGCTTAGTTATTTTCATAAATCCACCTCACCCGCCTTTGGCACCCTCTCCTTGACAAGGAGAGGGCCGGGGTGAGGTTCTTTTGTAATTATATTAGTTCTGGTATATAATTACAATATGCTAGATATCAAATTCATTCGTGAGAATAAAGACATCGTCCAGGCTGGCGCCAAGAAAAAGCGCGTGGAAATTGATATTGAAAAATTAATCGCGCTGGACGATGAACGATTGAAGGAATTAAAAGAAGTGGAAGAATTACGCAGTGAAGTGAACCGAGTTTCCAACGATATAGCCCGATTCCAAGATCCGGCGTTAAAGGTGCAATTGATTGAAGAAATGCGCGCTGTCAAAGAAGACATCAAGGCGAAAGAAGAAAAATTGAAAGCCACGATGGAGGAATGGCAGAAGATGATGATAAAAATTCCGAATATCCCTTCGGTTGATACTCCCGAAGGTCCGGATGATAGTGCCAATCAAGTGGTACGAAGCTGGGGCGAAAAACCACAATTTTCTTTTCAGCCTAAAGAACATTTTGAATTAGGAAAAGCTTTGGGAATAATAGATACGGAAACAGCAGCCGAGGTTTCCGGATCAAGATTCGCGTATTTAAAAGGTGATTTGGTTCTGATGCAGTTTGCTTTATTGCAAATGTGTTTGGAAATTTTAACCAATGAAGAAACCTTGAAAAAAATCGCCGAGGATGCGAAAATATCCGTTGTTCCGTCAAAATTTATTCCAGTTTTGCCACCGGTTTTTATCAGACCGCTCGTACAAATGAAAATGGCGCGATATATGACGCCGGAAGAACATTATTTATTTCCAAATGACGACTTGATGCTGATCGGTAGTGCCGAACACACCCTCGGCGCAATGCATATGGATAAAATTTTTGAGGAAAAAGATCTGCCGATTCGCTATGCCGGATACTCCACGGCTTTTAGAAGAGAAGCCGGAGCCGCCGGCAAGGACACCAATGGAATTTTGCGCCAGCATCAATTTGATAAACTGGAAATGGAAGTTTTTTCATTGCCGGAAAATTCAATTCAAGAACAAAATTTTCTGGTGGCAATTCAGGAATATATTATGCAAAGCTTAAAATTGCCTTATCAAATTGTGGCGGTTTGCACTGGCGATATGGGTTTTCCGGACAATCGGCAACTAGATCTGGAAACTTGGATGCCCGGACAAAATAAATATCGGGAAACTCATAGCGCGGATTCTATGGGCGGCTTTCAAGCCCGCCGCTTAAATACCAGAGTGCGCCGAAGTGATGGAAAAATTGAACCTGTACACACGAACGATGCGACTGTTGTGTCCCAGAGACCATTGATTGCAATTTTGGAAAACTACCAGCAGGCGGACGGTTCCATAAAAATTCCGGAAGTTTTGCGCAAATATATGGGCGGTAAAGAATTCATCAAATAATTATGAAACGAGATGTTTTAAATTCTCCGCGCCTGACTGAATTAAAAAAATACCGACGACGAGCATTTTGGGATAAAATTTTATTTCTGTTGCTGGGAATTTTGATTGTTTTTATTTTTGCAATTTATCTTTCTCGTCTTAATAGTTTAAACATAAGCGACATTGAAATTTCCGGAAATAAAGTCGTGGATACAGAAATGATCAAAACTGTCGCGCAGCGAGAACTCGCCGGAAAATATTTTGGTCTTTTTCCGAAAAGCAACATTTTATTTTATCCGCAAAACAAAATAAAAAACGGATTGCAAAATCAATTCCAAAGATTGGAAAATATAAATTTATCGATCCAGAACAATAAAATTCTGGAAATTTCCGTGGAGGAAAGAACGCCGGAATATCTTTGGTGCGAAATGGTACCCGAAAAATGTTATTTTGTGGATGATAACGGCTATATTTTCGACACCGCGCCGTATTTTTCCGGCGATGTTTATTTCAAACTTTACGGCGGAACGGATATAAACGCCGACAATCCCTTGGGCTCTTATTTTCTAAAACAAAATTTTCAGTCGTTAATTTCTTTCAAAGATATGCTTGAAAAAATGGGATTGAAACCAATCAGTTTATCCAGCGCGGACAACGGAGATATTCAAATGTCGCTCGACGGAGGAACAGCTTCCGCGCCAGAAATAGTTTTCAATATGAATTCCGATTTGGAGACCGTGGCGGAAAATTTGGAAACAGCTTTGACCACCGAACCTTTGCAGTCGGAATTTGCGACAAAATATACTTCACTGCAATATATTGATTTAAGATTTGGAAATAAAGTCTACTACAAATTCAGCAAATGAAAAATTTTTGGCAAAAAATTAAAAAACCGATTTTCTGTCTGGCGCCGATGGCGGATGTGACCGACTGCGCTTTCAGAAAAATTATTTGCAAATACGGCAAGCCGGATATTTTTTGGACGGAATTCGTCTCTGCGGACGGCTTGGCGCATAGGGAAGCTCGCAAAAAACTTTTGATTGATTTAAAATTTTCCCAAGCCGAGCATCCGATTGTCGCGCAAATATTCGGCGCTAAACCGGAAAATATTAAAGCGGCCGCAATCCTTTGCCAAAAACTTGGTTTTGACGGCATCGATATCAATATGGGCTGTCCGGACAAATCCATAGAAAAACAGGGAGCCGGAGCGGCAATGATCAAAAATCCAAAACTGGCGGGAGAAATAATTCGCGCGGCGAAAGAAAGCGGATTGCCGGTATCAGTAAAAACTCGCATTGGCTACAACCCGCCTCCGCCTAAAGGCTTCGGACGGGCAAGTAAAAATAAAATTTATCTACTAGATGAAGAATGGATAAAAACTTTATTGTGTGAAAAATTGGCGGCATTGACTGTGCATTTGCGAACTAGAAAAGAAATGTCGAGCGTTCCGGCACACTGGGAATTGATGCCGCAAATAGTCGCTCTGCGAAATAAAATTTCTCCGAAAACTTTAATCATCGGCAATGGCGACATTTTAAGTTTAGAAAACGCAAAAAATAAAATAAAGGAAACTGGTTGCGACGGAGTGATGCTAGGGAGAGCAATATTTGGAAATCCGTGGCTGTTCACCTCACCCCCGACCCCTCCTCAATCCTCCCCTTATCAAGGGGAGGAGGAAGTCATACAAAAATTAAAAGTTTTAGTAGAGCACACCAAACTTTTTGAAAAAATGCTGATGCATCCCGCCAAAGGCGAGTCCGCCTCTGGCGGAAAGAATTTCGCCATCATGAAAAAACATTTCAAGGCGTATGTGAACGGTTGGGAAGGAGCCAAAGAATTGCGAGTAAAATTAATGGAAACCGAAAATGCGAAACAGGTAGAAAAGATAGTAAGTGATTTTTTGTGTAAAATATAGTATAGTATAGTTATGAAAAGAAACTTAAACTATTGCGACAAAATAAAGGAATTGACGAAGAATGTTCCTGCTACGATGGTGGATTTTAATATTCCACGCGATATAGCAAGAACACCAACACAAGCATCGTCAAACTTTATTACCAATAAAGAACAGGGCGACTGGGCTGAAAATCTTATAACAAGAGCTATTAATGAAAATTCAAAAAATTATATTGCAGTAAAATATGGTAAATCGGACAATTTAGTTGCTGGTGAATATGGCTTTGAGCAAATCCTTAAAATAATTTCCAACCCCAACAATGAAGATGTAATATTTTCAGTAGAAACTGACACTAAAAATCAAAACAAAACCACAATAAAAATTGATTCAAAAAGTGGTATCCCAATAGCTCAAAAAGTTGATGAACCAAAACATGAAAGTGTAAGAAAGGAAATTCAGCGTGGTCAGCTTCTATTTTATGTAACATTTAAAGGCGGTACAGCTTATTTAGATGTAATAAATTTATGTAAAATTTTAGGAATTAATGAAAAAGAATTTTAATGCCAATACAAACTAACATTTTTACAAACGATATTGAAAATGAATATTCAAAATTCACAACTATTGAGCATAGAAAAAAATTTGCTCAATTTTTTACTCCATTTCAAATTGCAGATATTATGGCAAAATGGCTAATTGGAAATAAAGAACTAAAAACAGTTCTAGAACCCGCTTTTGGACTCGGAGTATTTTCGAGAGCATTATTGGATTATAATAAAAATCTTAAAATTAAAGGTTTCGAGATTGACCAAAATATTTTTAATAAAGCAAAAGATATTTTTAGAAAAAATGATAATGTAGACATTAAACTTGAAGATTACATGTACAATGACTGGAATAATAAATATGATGGAATAATTTGCAATCCTCCTTATTTTAAATTTCATGATTATGATAACAAAAATATATTAAAGGAAATGGAATATAGAATTTCCTGCAAACTCAATGGTTTTACGAATCTTTATACATTATTTCTTATTAAATCTATTTATCAATTAAATAAAAACGGTCGAGCAGCATATATAATACCTTCCGAATTTCTGAATTCAGATTATGGTGAGCTTGTTAAGTCATATTTGGTTAAAAGTAAAACCTTACGGCATATAGTTATAATTAATTTCAAAGAAAATGTTTTTGACGATGCCTTAACAACTGCTTCTATATTACTTTGCGCGAACGATGATAAATCGAATAAAGTGCAGTTTAGTAATGTTGTTAATCTCAATGATTTTACAAATGTTAGAGATATTATAAAAAGTTATCCATATTATTTAACCGAAGAACAAGTAGTTGAATTCGAAAATCTAAATCCTAATATTAAATGGCGTTCTTATTATCAAAAACAAAATTCAATTAAATACAAACATCTAGTTCCATTTATAAATTACGGCAAAGTTGTTCGCGGAATTGCCACTGGATCAAATGATTATTTTACCTTTAGTCCATCAAAGGCAAGAATTTTTGGAATAACAAAAAAATATTTATTGCCGTGTATTTGTAGAGCAATCGACTCAAAAAAATCTTTTTTCACAAAAGAAGATTTTGAAGAACTGGAGGCAAACGATAAATCAATTTTTCTTATAAATGCTGTAAATCCAGATGAAAATGTGAAAAAATATTTGACTATTGGGGAAAATCAGAAAGTAAATAAGAAATTTCTTACAGCTAACAGAACCCCCTGGTACTCTTTAGAAAAGAGAATACCATCTCCCATCTGGGTTTCTGTCTTTAATCGTAATGGACTGCGTTTTATTAGAAACGAAGCTAATATATCCAATTTGACAACTTTTCACTGTATTTATCTAAATATGTTTTCTATGCCTAAAATAGATTTATTTTTTGCTTACTTACTTACTGATGTGTCAAAACAAATTTTTAACGACAATTGTCGAGAATATGGAAATGGTCTTCAGAAATTTGAACCTAACGACATAAATAAATCAAAAATGTTAGACTTAAACCGTCTTGATATAGAAACAGAAATTAAAATATTAAAATATTATAATTTATATAGGCAATCTGTATTTGATAAAAATTCAGATGAAAGTTTCGTAAATAAAATTAATGACATTTTTATTAAACATTTCACATAATTGACTAATAATTCTATGCACGACTTAGCTTTATATCGCAAATACCGGCCGAAAAATTGGCAAGAGGTCTTGGGGCAGGATCACATTGTGAAAATTTTGGAAAGTTCCGTGCAAAACAATAAAGTTTCGCACGCGTATCTTTTTGTCGGCTCCAGAGGCACCGGCAAAACTTCCGTGGCCCGGATTTTCGCCGCCGATATCGGCGTTTCGACGAATGATATTTACGAAATTGATGCCGCTTCCAATAGGGGAATTGAAGACATTAAAGATTTGCGGGAAGGCGCACGGGTTTTGCCTTTTGATTCGAAATATAAAGTCTACATTATTGACGAAGTGCATATGCTTTCCAAAGACGCTTGGGGCGCGCTTTTGAAAATTTTGGAAGAACCGCCGAAACATGTGATTTTTATTTTAGCCACGACCGAATTGCATAAAGTGCCGGAAACCATAATTTCCCGCTGCCAGGTTTTCTCGTTTAAGAAACCAACAGATTTAATTTTAAAAAATAGAATTTTAGGTATTGCCAAAAAAGAAGGTTTTGAGCTGGATGCCGGAAGCGCGGAACTTATTGCAATACTTGGCGATGGGTCTTTTCGTGACGCGGAGGGAACTTTACAAAAAGTTTTAAATTTCACAACAAGAGGGAAGAAAATAAAAAGGGAAGATGTGGAAAAAATCACCGGCGCGCCAAAAACAATTTTGGTGAATGATTTTATTGCGGCGATCGCGGAGAAAAATTTAGAAAAAGGGATTATGGCGGTCCGGATCGCGGCGGAAACCAATTTGGACATCAAATTATATTTCAAACTGATTATCCAAAAATTCCGAATGGCGATAATTTTGCGCTACGCGCCGAAATTAAAAAGCGAACTGGTTGGAAATTTTGCGGAAGCCGATTTGGAGTTCTTGAAAAATATAATTAAAGAAGATAAGGAGGGAATGCTCCGTTCCGGCGCGCTCTCCGTATTGCTGGAAGCCTACCAAAACATAGACAATGCGTTTATAGCCGAATTGCCGCTAGAACTTGCATTGATTAAGATAATAAGTAAAGATAGTGAGGTTGTTTAAATTTTGGGAGATCGTCTAACGGTAGGACAGAGGCCTTTGAAGCCTTTAATTTTGGTTCGATTCCAAATCTCCCAGCATAATGGTATAATCTAAATATGGACCTTCCGGAAATACCCATCAATAAAGATGTCACTTATCTCGGGCTCACGACTTATCGCGACCGAAATCAGCTTTTCGGCATCAAGCGCAAAGATCGGCGCCAGCATGTTTACATTCTCGGAAAGTCCGGCACCGGTAAATCCGTTTTGATGTTCAATATGATCATCCAGAATATCCAGAACGGCGAAGGCGTGTGCGTTGTTGACCCGCACGGCGAGCTGGTGGAATCCGTGCTCTCGGCGATTCCGAAACACCGGATGAAGGATGTGGTTTATTTCAATCCGGCGGACACGGATTATCATGTCGGTTTTAATGTTTTGGAATTAATCGATCCGCAATACAAACATCTGGTGGCTTCCGGTTTGATGGGCATTTTCACTAAAATTTGGGCGAACGCTTGGAGCGCGCGAATGGAATATATTTTGAACAATGCGATTTTGGCGCTGCTCGACACGCCCGGCTCGACTCTGCTCGGAATTCCGAGAATGCTCGTCGACAAAGATTACCGCCAGAAAATTATTTCCAATTTGAAAGATCCGGTGATTAAAGCTTTCTGGGTGCACGAATATGAAGCTTGGCAGGACAAATTCCGCAACGAAGCCATCGCCCCGATTCAAAATAAAGTTGGGCAGTTTCTTTCCACTTCCATCATCCGCAATGTCGTCGGTCAATCCGTCAGCACGATTAATATTTTTGACATCATGAACGAAGGCAAAATTTTCTTGGTGAATGTTTCCAAGGGGCGAATTGGGGAAGACAATTCCGGTTTGCTCGGCGGAATGATTATCACCAAGATTCAGCTGGCGGCAATGGAACGGGTGCGTATTCCAGAAGAGCATCGCAAAGATTTTTATTTATATGTCGACGAATTCCAAAATTTTGTGACGGACGCTTTTGCCGGGATTTTGTCGGAAGCTCGGAAATATCGGTTGAATTTGACTGTGGCGCATCAATACACCGCGCAATTGGTGATGGACAAGAGTTCCGCGGTACGCGACGCGGTTTTCGGCAACGTCGGCACAATGATCGTTTTTCGGGTCGGCTCGGATGACGCGGAATTTCTGGAGTCGGAATTTGACCCAGAATTTACTCCGCAAGATATTGTGAACTTGCCGAATTACAAAGTTTATTTAAAACTGATGATCGACGGCGTAACTTCCCGGCCGTTTTCCGCCAAAACTTTGCCGCCAATCGTCAAAGCGGACGATAAAAAAATTGAAGAAGAGGTCATAAAATCTTCGCGTGATCTTTATTGCAAACCTCGCGAGGTGGTGGAGCGGGAAATTAATAATTGGAGCGGAATGTCGCTCGGCGATGAAAAAGACGTTTCTTCGTCAAGTTTAGAAAAATTCCCAGTGATCTGTTCTCTTTGCGGAAAGCAAACTACCGTGCCTTTCAAGCCGGAACCTGGGAGAGCTGTTTATTGCAAAGATTGCATTGCTAAAATAAAATCCGGCGAAGTAAAAGTGGAGAAAAAAGGACAAGATCAAATCAAATATGATGAAACTAAATTTTATAAACCTTTGGCGGATCTTGGTATTGAATTTACACAAAAAGACAGAGGCAAAGTTGAGGAAGAAAGATATACGGAAAGAATAGACCCGCATATAAACAAACCTAATACCGGAACAGTAAAATCCGGAATATTAAATACTATTAAAAAAGTTTTTGTTCCAGAACCTAAACCAAAACTGAAGAATAACCCGGAATTGAAAGAAGTTTTGAATAAAGTATTAAAGGAACCGATTCCAGAACCTGTTTCGCTTGATTCTTTAAAAGAAAAAATCAAGGAAACAAATAAAATTTCTATGCCCTCGAAAGATCGTTCTGCCAGCGCGGAAGAGATGCATAAATTGAAAGAATTGATAGAGGAAAAGATAGATGTAAAAAAAGAAGAGAAAAAAGAAGAAGCGGTGCCTAAAAAACCAACCAAAGAAATTCCGGAAGATGTTTTGAGAAAAATTTTGGAATAGTTTATGTTAAAATAAGCGTAATAATATAATGGACACAAAAATAAAAATTTTAGACCATAAAATCGGGATAGAAGAAGTCAAAAAATTAGCGGATTTTTGGTATGGAACGATGATCAAAGGAGCCGTAGATATTGAGCAAGGTAGAGTTGCTTTGGGTGGTGATTATCACATTGAGGATTCTGAATTGCTGACCAGCACGGGTTCAAAGTTTGAAGATATTTGGGGTTTTAATATTCGTTTTGAAGAAAATCCGAACGGGATTTTAGAATTTGATTCAATGGTAAATATTAAACCGAATTTTGGAAATCGTTCTCGTTCTATTAATAATGAAGAAATAATTAAAAAAGCCACGGAGATTATTTATAAATTTATTTATTTGAAATAGTTTATGGAAAAAGATTCACTTTTTTATATGGCAAACTTATATCCGGAAATTGGCAGGATTTTTTCTTTTTATGATTCTGGAAAGATAGAAGCTGCGGATAATGCGAAAAAGCGCGCTCTCAATATTGTCGACACTATTCTTGATTTTAGAGAAATTATTCCTGCCGGACGAGAAGAATGGAGTGTGATTAAAAATTTCATACTTGGCTATGATAAATTGGACACATACGAGAGAAGTATTTTAGAAAAATACGCTGAACCTTTTTCTTATAAGTTTATGAGACATTATTC
>JBAPNK010000051.1:0-6631 GCA_049279095.1 Minisyncoccia bacterium | reverse complement strand
CGGAAAGTGACGCAAGTACCGTACCCGCTTTTATATTTTGTCCAGTGTGTGCTCCTACACTTGCCACATTACCGCTTTTAAGAAAAGCCATATCAATCTCTTCCGATGGAGCAACTGTGCCGGCAAGCGTAATAGTGCCGGGCACTGAGCCCCGCGTGACCATGGCGTACGAGTAAGGTGGCAGTCTGTTTATTATTCGGACGTCAATACCCCATGTGACAAGAAAAATAATCACTCCTACTACGGGAATTGCAATTAGAGGGTGACGGAAAAATTGATAGATTGCATTTTTCATAATTGTGTAAGTATATTATATATTATTTTTTACGTTCTGGTAAATTGGCTATTATAAAGCCCGGCATAGAAACCGTTTTGCGCCAACAAAGTTTCGTGCGTGCCCTGCTCAACAATATTTCCGTCGCGCATTACAAGAATAAGGTCGGAGGTCTTAATTGTTGACAGTCGATGTGCAATCACAAAGCTCGTTCGACCTTTCATGAGGTTTTCCATCGCTTTCTGAATAAGCGCTTCGGTACGGGTATCGACAGAGCTCGTAGCTTCATCAAGAATTAGCATCGGCGCGTCCGCAAGCATGGCTCGGGCGATGGTCAACAACTGCTTTTCACCTTGCGAAATGTTATCCGCCTCTTCATTAAGCTCCATTTGATATCCGCCGGGAAGAGCGCGAATAAAATGATCGGCGTGTGCGGCTTCTGCCGCGGCTTCGACTTCCACCTGCGTAGTTTGTGCTTTACCATAAGCTATGTTGTCGCCGAGAGTTCCAGTGAAAAGCCACGTATCCTGCAATACCATACCAAAGATGGAACGTAGTTCCGCGCGCTTCATGTCGCGTATATCAACACCGTCGATTGTGATTGATCCGCTACTGACATCATAAAAACGCATAAGAAGATTGACCATAGTTGTCTTACCTGCGCCTGTTGGTCCCACGATGGCCACACGCTGGCCTGGCTTCACGCTTGCGGTAAATCCCTTAATAATCATCTTGTCCGGTGCATATCCAAACATCACATCATTAAATTCTACTGCGCCTTTCACATGAGGTAAATGCACTGGGTTTGTGGTCTCTGGGACCTGGTCTGGCACATTGAGAAATTCAAATACACGCTCTGCCGCCGCAGCTGTCGACTGAAGCACGTTCGCAGTGTTTGCGGCCTGCGATATCGGCTGCGTGAATTGGTTCATGTATTGAATAAAGGCTTGAATATCACCAATATTGATACTGCCGTTAATTGCGAGCCATCCGCCAAGAACCGCAACACCCACATATCCAATGTTCCCCACAAAGGTCATAATTGGAAACAAAAGACCAGAGAAAAATTGCGACTTCCATGCGCTGTCATGCATCTCTTCATTAATGGCATGAAATGTATGGATGGAACGTTGCTCGCCGTTGAACGCTTTCATAATAACGTGCCCAGAAAAAAACTCTTCCACATGGCTGTTCAACTTTCCGAGCGACACCTGCTGAATGGTGAAATATTTTTGTGATTTGCCAATCACAAGACTGATAAGCCCAAGGCTTATCGGCAACACAATGAGGGCGACAAGCGTGAGCTGCCAGCTGATTGTGATCATCATGATCAATATGCCAAGCACTGTCGTTACCGAAGTCACAATCTGCGTGAGACTTTGGTTAAGAGTCTGGCTTACGGTGTCGACATCGTTGGTAACACGTGAAAGTACGTCGCCGTGTGTCCGGCTATCAAAATACGAAAGTGGAAGGCGATTAATTTTTTTTGAAATATCACGGCGGAGGTTGAGCGTTACCTCTTGGGATACGCCAGACATAATCCATCCTTGAATATAGGAGAAGAGCGCGGAAAGAAGATATAGACCTGCGAGAAGCTCAATAAAGCCAATGATCGCGGCGTAGTCTATGTGTGGCCGCTGTGAGAGATCCATCGTGCTAATCGCGCTTTGCTCGGCTGGCGGAAGTGCCTGACGTGCCTCCGGCGGAAGAGTCTCGAGCAATTGCTCACCAGTTGTGCCAGCGGGCAGTATCTGACCCGGAGCAAGCTTCATCATAAGTTGGTCGTAAATCTTGCCATTCAAATAGCCCGAGACAATATCATTCGTCACGGAACCGAGAATTTTTGGGCTCGCGACTGAAAACGCCGTGCTCGCCACAGCGAAGATAACCACAGCAATCACCGCTCCCCGAAACGATGCCATATAACGCACCAGCATCTTCATTGTGGCGCCAAAATTTTTTGGTTTTTCCACGACGCCTGGGGCCATCATCCCTCCACGACGCCCAAGTGGTATCACTGGTGCTTGTGGTGTTTTTTCTCGTTTAATTGTTTCTGATTCGTTATTTTCCATGACTAGTTATTATTAAACCTCAGCAAGCTCTTTCTCAGAAAGCTGTGACGAAGCAATCTCGTGATACACCGGGGAGCTCTGCATGAGATCACGATGGGTGCCTTGCGCCACCACCTTCCCCGCATCGAGTACCACAATTTTCTCCGCATTCATGATGGTGCTTATACGCTGCGCTACAATGAGCACCGTCTTTCCCTTCGTCTCACTCGCGAGTGCGTGACGAAGCGCTGCGTCAGTCTTGAAGTCAAGTGCCGAAAAACTGTCGTCAAAAATATAGATCTCCGGCTTCTTGGCGAGCGCGCGAGCGATAGCAAGACGTTGTTTCTGTCCACCCGAGAAGTTTGCACCCGCTTGTTCGATCGGGCTTTCAAACTTTTCCGAAAGATTGTTCACAAAATCTGTCGCCTGAGCAATTTCAGTCGCATGTGCCACTTCATCGGTAGTCGCATCGGCACGGCCGTAGGTAATGTTCTCGCGCACTGTGCCCGAAAAAAGCATGGCGCGCTGCGAAACATAACCAATGCGTTCCCGCAAATCCGCTTGTGCCATATCGCGCACATCCACACCATCAACAAGCAATTGTCCAGCGGTGGCATCATAAAAACGAGGAATGAGGTTAATAAGGGTTGATTTTCCAGAACCAGTGCTGCCTACAATTGCGGTAGTTTCCCCAGGCACTGCAATAAAAGAAATATCCTGAAGCACCGGATCTTCGGCGCCTTGGTACGCGAAACTCACATTTTTGAATTCCACCCTGCCACCAAGTTTTGGTACTTGTGCTGGATTCACAGGATCCTTCACACTCGACTCGCTGTCGAGTACATCTGCCACGCGCTCAGCGGAGACAGACGCACGCGGCACCATAATGAAAATAATTGAAATCATAAGGAACGCAAATATCGCTTGCATTGCATACTGCATGAACGCGAGCATGTCGCCGATCTGGATTTTGCCCATATCGATCTGATGCGCACCGACCCACACTATCGCTACCATGGTAACGTTCATGATAAGCATCATCGCAGGCTGGAGAATGACCATAATGCGATTCACAAAAAGGTTTACATCCGTGAGTTCTTGGTTTACGCGATTAAACTTCGCCTCTTCGTAAGTCTCCTTGTCAAAAGCGCGAATAACACGCAGACCAGTGAGTATTTCGCGCGTAACTAGATTGAGCTTGTCGACAAGCTTCTGGATTTTTGTAAAACGCGGCATGGCTATAGCAAAAATGACAGCGATGATTGCAACAAGCACACCTACCGAAACTGCCATAATCCATGTCATTGATGCGGCGGTACTATATGCTTTGAAGACTGCCACCACGCCCATAAATGGTGCCATGAGTCCTAGACGCAACAGTAATACGAGGACAGTCTGAATCTGCTGAATATCATTCGTGCTGCGAGTAATAAGAGAAGCGGTTGAAAAATGGTTGAACTCTACCAGTGAAAAACTTTCAATCTTTTCAAAACTTGCGTCACGCAACTTGCGCGCAAAACCGGCGCCAATACGTGCTGAAAAATATCCGACACCGATAGCACAAATACCCCCCGCAAGGGTAACAAGCACCATAAGGAGACCGTATGTATAAATGGTGGAAATATCTTGACCGACAACACCTTTATTTACAATGTTTGCCATGTAGTCAGGCAAAGTGAGGTTGGCCATAGTCTGGCCAAAAATCAAAAGACAGAGCGCCACCAGCTGCCACGAGTACGGTTTGAGATATTTTAATAATCTGGTCATAAGTATTTCGAAATTCTAATTAGAAATATTTTAGTCGTAATATTTTTATTTATTTGAGTGTCTCTCAAAGATTTTTTTACAAAGTAAAACAAATTGATCGAATTCTTTGTCATCCAATACTTCAAAAAATTTCAGGAATTTTTGGCTAAACTGTTTTTTCATGCTTTCAACCTGAGTTTTCGTTTTATTTGAAAGAGTAAGTGCCACTTGGCGGCGATCTTTCGGATTTTCCTTTCTAATCACATAGCCATTTACAACTAATCCATCGACGAGCTGGGTTGTCGCACTGCTGGTTATATTAAGAGCATTTGCAATATCCTTGATAGTACTTTCCTTGCGCCCATCAATTATCATTAAGGCACCCCACTGCGAAGGCGTGATTCTAGGAATTCTTCCAGTCTTAGTGGAGTTAAACTTCATAGAGCGTTTGAGTGATCGAAATCCTTCCATTAGTTCTTTAATTTTTTGTTCTCTATTTTTTATATTCATATTATGTAAGTATCTTATCAAATACAATGATAAACAGCAAGTGAAAGTTCTATTTGGATCTGTGATAGTAGAATTTTTGTAGTCATGCGATTTATTTTGAGAACTATTTGAAATGCCAATGAAATGAGACACCGGAAACATGCCCTTACAGTGTCTCATTTGTCTCATTTCCTTGTAAAATATAGCTCTTTTTGGATCAAAATGAGACACCTGTTTTGTAAATTTGGACCTCGAATTTCTCTAAAAATTGGCATTTGTTGGCATTTGGTATAAAAAGGTAGACCTATGCGGAGCCTTCAGAGAACCGTCTAAAAAGATGCTAGAATATCCTTATGGGGATTGAAGCCCTAAGTTTGAATCGCCAACACACCGCCAATAAAGTTATCCACAATACCGAACTGTGGCTGTTTTTCGCGCCGGCGGATAATGTTATAATACGGCAATGAGAAAATATAAAAAAATAAGTTTATTTTTATTTAGTATTATTTTAGCGATTTTTTTAGTTTCCTTCGGTTCGCAAAAAGTTTTTGGAAGTTCGGTTACTTTTACAAAATTGAATCAGAATCCAACTGGTGGATTTTCTGGTCTTGCCATTGATTCATCCAATCACAATGTCTATGCTACCGTGAGCGGCGGCGACATTTACGAACAAATCGGCGGTACCGGTAATTTCGTTGCCTTAGGTCAAACTTCAAGAAATTGGTCAACCAACAATGGTCTTGCCATTGATTCATCCAATCACAATGTCTATGCGGTTGCTTTTAATTATAATACCGGTTTTTATGATATATACGAGCAAACCGGCGGCACGGGAAGCTTTGCGCCTTCGGGCGAAACCTCTTTTAATTTCTCAAGCATTGCCGTAGATTCTTCCAACCATAATATCTATGCCACCATGATCGGTGGTGGCAATATCTACAAACAGATTGGAGGCGCAGGAAATTTCATGCCAATAGGCAATACCTATGTTAATTTCTCAGGTATTGCCGTAGACTCATCTAATCACAATGTCTATGCGGTTGCCAGTTCCAGTTATTATGATATTTATGAGCAAACTGGAGGTGCGGGTAATTTCGTCGCCTTAAATCAATACACACCTTCTTGGTGGAGTGGTCTTGCCATTGATTCATCCAATCACAATGTCTATGCTACCGTGAGCGGCGGCGACATTTACGAACAAATCGGCGGTACCGGTAATTTCGTTGCCTTAGGTCAAACTCCAAGATGGTGGCAGGCCATTGTTGCGGATTCTTCCAACCATAATATTTATGCGACTGGCGATGGCGATATTTACGAAATGACTCCTCCAATGTCCGGAACCTTAACTTCAGCTTCTTCTGTTTGTGTTATTCCAGTGAACGCAAGCGGTTGCAGTATGAATTTCACTTGGAATACCGTCAATCCAATCGGCATTTCGGCAGTAACCAGCAGTGTTACCGACACGGGAGTTTCTGCTCCCAATACCGATGTTTCCAATCCTAACGCAAATTCAGGTTCTCAAAATTTTGCGATTCCATATAATGGCCGAAATTTTTATCTGTATAACAACGCAGTTTTGTTGGCGCAAGCTACTATTCCCGCATCTTCCGTCACCTGCGCCTCTGGCAGTCTTTGGAACGGTGTTATCTGCGCCGCATCAGTCAACGGCGCGCCCGGCACAGCCAGCGGCAAAAATTATCTGAACGGAACGAGCGGCTATGGCTCGGATACGCAGTGTTCCGCTGGAACTTCTAGCAATACCAATTTTCCGGTTGCCGGAGGAAATGTGACTTGGAATTGCGTCGGATTGAACGGCGGCGCGACCAATGGTCCGTATTCCGCCAGCCAGTCCGCGCCGGCGACCTCGGTCACTATCTCCGCCAGTTTGTCAACTATTTTTACCGGCAATTCGACTTCTCTCACTTGGTCTTCAAACGCTTCATCTTGCTCCGGCACAAACTTTACCGTTCCCGGCAACGAACCGTCCGGCAGTGTGCCGATTAGTCCGACTTCCACGGTTACTTATACGATAACTTGCGGCACGGCGCCGAATCAAGCGACTAAACAAGTC
>JBAPNK010000050.1:0-6057 GCA_049279095.1 Minisyncoccia bacterium | reverse complement strand
GCGATGACCGGCTGGCCGGTCCAAGCGGTTTTTTTCTCCGGAAAATATTCCGCCGCTTCGGGAAAAGAAATCGCGATTTTCTTGGCAAAATGTCCGGCCCATTTGTTGACCCGTCCGGGCGCGGAATCCGATTCGTGAATCACCACCGGAATCCGCAAAATTCTGGCGGCGAAAATGGTCGGAAAAGAAGCGTAACCGCCTTTGCCGAAAACAACATCCGGATAAATGGAAAACATTTTAAAAAGCGCGTTAACGACTCCGAAAAAGGTTTTGAAAATATCCAAAAAATTTCGGAAAGAAAAATAAGTGCGCATTTTGCCGGATTTTATTTCTTCGTAAAAAAGCCCATTTTGCGCCAGCATTTCTTTGTCATAAGGGCTGTCGGAAAAGTAATAGAGTTTGGCTCCGAGAATGTGTTCCGAATCGATTATTTGATTGACTTTTTCGGCGACGGCGATAATAGGATAAAAATGTCCGCCCGTCCCTCCGCCTGTAAATACGATTTTCATGTTATTATTTTTGTTTTTTTAATATCATTTTTAATTTTTTTCGCTTGACATATATTTTTATATTACTATAATGTAAGCATCACTATGAAAGAGACCCTTGCGAAGTTTTGTCTTCGCTGGGGGCTTTTTCTTTTAAGGCTAATTTATCTTTCTGGGTATCTAAATAAAGTATGGGTATATTTTGCTTTCTCAACAAAAAAGAGCATTGATTGCTTGGAGAAATAAGCATCTTGAAAACTTTTTTTTCTTTTAGAAATTGAACAAGTTCGGCATAATCTCCATCGCTGGAAACAATAATGCATTCTGTGATTTGTTTTTCATAAAAATCACAAGTTATTTTATGCACAAGTATCGCATCACAATTTCCTTTTACTTTTCCATTGCCATCATAAGTAGTTTCCTTAAAAACTAAGGTATAACCAAATTCTTGGAGCTTTGTGTAAAGATTTTTAAATTTTGGAATCATTCCTAAAAATAAATAAACTCTATCCACTCTATACTTATCTTTTAAATATATGTAAAAACGAGCATAATCCAAATCCCATCCGAGATCTTCTACTCCTTTATGTAAATTAGCTCCGTCTATATAAGCAATGATCATAATATTTTTTTTATTTTAAACGCTCTTCTTTTGGAATTTCGACACATTCAGCACGATGCCGACCGCCATCAGGTAGATCATCAAGGAAGTGCCGCCTTGACTCATAAAAACGAGCGGCACTCCGGTCAAGGGAAAAACTCCGGTCACCGAAGCTATGTGCATAAATGATTGCACGGTAATCAGTATAACAATTCCATAGACCAAAAGTCCACCAAAAGCGTCCGGCGAGCGTTTGGCGATCCGAAAGCCGCGCAACAGAAAAAGCAGATATAGAAATATTACCGCAAAACTTCCCGCGAAACCCAATTCCTCGCCCAAAACGGCAAAAAGCGAATCGCCCTCGGGTTCAGGAAGATAGTTGAATTTTTGCACGCTCTGGCCGTAGCCCCGCCCAAAAACGCCGCCCGAGCCGAGCGCGATCAATGACTGTTCTATTTGATAGGAAGATCCTTGCGCGTCTTGCGCCGGGTTGATGAAAGTTTTCACCCGTTCCTGCAGATAAGGCGTGAAATAAACCAAAGAGCCGAGCAAGATCGCCGAACTCAAGCCAATGCCCAAAATATATTTGACTGGCACGCCGGAAATAAAAAGCATCGAAATACCGGTAGCGGCAATCAAAATGAAACTTTTGGTGTCCGGCTGTTTGAATAAAATAAAAGCGATGATTGCGAGCATCAAACCAAGGGGTAAAATGCCGAAACGAAAATCTTGCACCCGATTTTTCGCCCATGACAGCCAAGCCGCAAAATAAATCACAAAACCGAATTTTAAAAATTCCACCGGTTGCAGAGAAACCGGCCCCAATTGCAGCCACCTTTCCGCGCCGCCGTGGCTCCAGCCAATCTTGGGAATAAAAACCGCGGCGGTTAGTAAAATGGATCCCAAAAAAATCAAGAAGGAAAATTGGCGCCAAAATTTATAATTTATTTTCAGGCAAAAATACATTCCGATCAGGCCCAATCCAAGTCCGAGAACCAGTTGGCTAAAAATGACCGAGAAAAAAATTTTCTCGCTTCTGGCCAAGATTCCCAAAGAAGCCGAAACGAACATCGCCACTCCGACAAAAAGCAAAAGGAAAATAATTATTAAAAAAAACTTGTCCACTTTTTTTTCTCGCATAGAACTATCTGCTGATAACGGCTAAAATTATGCCGATAATGGCGAACACAATCGAAAAAATCCAAAAACGCATCGTCACTTTATAAGACGACCAGCCGATCGCTTCAAAATGATGGTGAATCGGCGCTAAGCGAAAAATTCTTTTGCCGCTTCTCCATTTTTTTGAAAGCGTCTGCAAAATAACCGAACCGGAAGTTATAACCAAAGGCAAAGCGACAATCGGCAAAATCAAGACAGTATTGGTGAGAAAAGCCAACGACGCCAACGAAATAGTGAGTCCCATAATGCCCGTTTCGCCCATATAAAATCTGGCCGGCGGAATGTTAAACCATAAAAAAGCCAAAATCGCTCCGGTCAGAACTCCGGAAAAAACCGCGATATCTATCTGATTGTTAGCAAAAGCGATTGCAGAATAAGCGGCAAAAATGGACGCCAGCACTCCGCCGGAAAGACCGTCAATGCCGTCAATCACCCCGCCGGAAAACGACGCCAAGGCCACCAAGATAAAAAACGGAATAATGAAAATGCCCAAATAAAGTTCTCCGGAAAACGGAATATGGATGCCAGTCATTCCCAATTTGTAAAAAAACCAGAGGCCGATCAAAAGAGCCAAAAAGCCAACCAGAAAAGCTTTCCATTTCCGCCAAGAATTATCGTCTCGGGCGAATTTTCCCGCGCCGTAAATCTGAATCAAATCGTCCCAGAGTCCGATGAGCGATCCCAAAAGAAGTGTGCAGAAAGGTATCAAGGTTTGATTGCGGGAAAGAAAATTCATTTTTTCCGTTTCCGCCGACGGGAAAAAAATTGACGCCAAATAAAAAATAAGTGTCGTCAAAAGCGCGGAAACCCAGATTATGATTCCGCCCACGCGCGGAGTTTTCAATTCTTCCTGTTCATTGTGGATTTTGGAAAATTCCGAAACGGTTGTCCCGGCATTTCTGGAATATTTTTTCCACATTTTATATTTATAAAAAAAGTGGGTGGCGATAGGAGTCAAAAACAGTCCCAGAAAAAAAGCGAAAGCCGTCGGAATGGAAATTTTAACTAAGTTTAGAAGCATAAAATCATTTTAACATATTTTATACCCCTACCCAACCTCCCCCTACATTAGGGGGAGAAGCACCTCACCCACCCCTACCCATCCTCCCCCTTAGCTAAGGGGGAGGAGCAAGGAGGGGGTCAGTACACTTCTTGCTGATAACATTTTTCGCAGTAAATAATTTCCGGCCTCTCCGGCGCGTAGCTGGTTTCAAACTCGTTTTCACATCCATCATTCATGCAATTTCGGTGCCAAAGCTTTGACGGACCTCGCAATTCAAAACGGCGAGCTAGTCGGCAAAAGAAACATTTTCGGGGAATTGGAATTTTCCATTTTCGGTAAAAAGAAAGCTCATTCGGAGTAATTTTATAATTTCTTTTGCATTTTATACATTCTAAAATTTCGTCCGTGATTGAATCCGGAACATCAAAAATACTTTCTGAAATTTCTAAAAGCGTGGTTTGTCCGCGAGTTTCTTGTATTTTATCCTGCCAACGCAACCCTAATTTTAATGCTTGCTCTTTGGTTAAAGGAAAATGAATTTGCGCTACTGATTCATTATAAGCAAATGGCGAATCTTTCATCGGAAAAAATTCTCCCCACTCCCCTGTCTTTTTCATATGCTCTATAATTTTTGCCTTTAATTTTTCATATTCTGCTTTCGTATATTGTTTATTGAAAATAGAATATTCTCCGTGTTTCAAAGCCACACAACCGAAACAATTTTTTGAAGACATGCAAAATTCAGAATATAAAACATTCACACAGTGCCAAGTGTAAATGGCAAATAGTGCTCTATTGGAATGATCCGGAGTCAGTCCTTCGTAGCATTCCGAAAGTTCTCCGCCCGTGCTTAAATCATAACTGTCTTTTTCCGTGTCGCCGGTTTCTAAATATCTGCAATTTTCCGCTCTTCTGACGCCAAAAACATATCTGACATTTTTGCTATTGGTTAAATTATTGCCAGTGCAGTTAAGGCAATTTTTTAATGAAGCGTATTTTCTTGGTTTGGTTAAAATAAATTTTTCAAACTCAATTCGTGCTTTTTCACTGCCGCTCCATGTATCCAGTTGATAAGAATTAATTATTTTTTCATATTCTTCTTTACTATATTCTATATTTTGGACACAATATTTTTTATTTCTTAATCCGATGCAAAGAAAACAATTTTGGCAACCACTGCAATCATAACAATAAACGCAATCAATCAGCGCGGAAGAATTGTAAATATATTTTGAGCCATAACATTTTTCACTATACATCGCTTCGTAAAGACCTTCACATGGACTTAAAATACCCATGCTGTCAACGCATTCTTTCGCGTCTGCGGCATAAACAAGATACATGCAATCCTGCACTTTCCATGCGACCATGGTCATAAAACAATTTTTACTGTAAGCGAAATCCTGCGTATATTCGCAATTCTCGCTGCCGATGCCGTTGTCATTCATTAACGCGATAGCCGGAATTTTTTTTCTAAAATCAGAATACTGCTCAAAAAAACTTTTTGAAAAATCGAAATTTTTAAAATCCATGGCATAACTTTTCGGATCCCATTGGTCGCTCCACCAGCATTTATTGCAATAAATAATTTGCGGATTGTCGGGCGAATAAATGGAAATAATTCTTCTCTTGCACAAATCGCAATTTCGATTATAAAAAACAAAATCATTCCGCCAAGCCAATCTTCTTTGGCTTCTGCACTCCGGGCAAAAAGTCGGCGGCGGCACACCAATTTTCTCATAGAAACCGAAATCGTCCGACTCAATCACAAATTCTTTATTGCAATTCTGGCATATTCTTTTTTCTTCCATATTACTCATATAATCTCACTGCATGGTATTATAACATAGTGAATAAAGAAATTATTAAACGGATATTGCCTACGATTGTTTTTATTCTTTTCTTGATACCGGCCATTGGATCATCCATCCTGGATTTGCAGCAAAAAAAAGTCAACGAAGAAAACGAAATAACCAAGCAAGGAATTTTAGCGGAACAAAAATCGGAGCAGAATGCTGCGGAAAAAATTTATTTGTTGGGACAATTCGATCCGTCGCAAAATCCGGATTTCGCGATAGTGCCGGCGCAATATGGCGTAAGCGGCTATCAGATGTATTTGCGAAAAGAAACCTTGGTGGCTTTTTTAGAAATGGCTGACGCCGCGGAGAAAAACGGCGTGATATTAAAAATCGCTTCCGCCACCAGAAATTTTATTTACCAAAAAAATCTTTGGAATGCCAAATGGCAAAATTTTTCAAAAACAATTCCGGATGGATTAGCCGTGTTCAAAAAAATTCTAGAATATAGCGCGGTGCCGGGAACATCCCGGCATCATTGGGGCACCGAAATAGACATTAACGCCGCAACGCCGGAATATTTTGAAACAGAGGCCGGAGAAAAAGTTTACGATTGGATGACAAAAAATGCCTGGGAGTTTGGTTTTTGTCAGCCCTATAATCAAAAAATAAATGCGGAAAACGACAACGGTAGAGACACCGGTTACAGCGAAGAGCGTTGGCACTGGTCTTATTTGCCGCTCTCTATAAATTTTACCGAGCAATATAAAAGTTTAATCACCGAAGCTGACATTAAAGGTTTTGACGGAGATCAATATGTCGCTGGGCAGAACTTAATAAAAAATTTCGTGCTCGGCATCAATCCGAAGTGTATTTGATAATCTACCCCATAGGTCTTGCCTATGGGGTTAATACATCTCCTGTTGATAACATTTCTCGCAGTATACTATTTCCGGCCGCTCCGGCGCGTAGCTGGTTTCAAATTCCACT
>JBAPNK010000049.1:0-2835 GCA_049279095.1 Minisyncoccia bacterium | reverse complement strand
GTTTTGAGATCTATTGGACATATCGCGCACGATGACCGAATTTTCCAGCGCTTCTTTGACGCCGAAAATTATGGCGTAAGGAATAGCCAATTTTTCCGCGATTGCCAGTTGGGAACCCAAACTATCTTTGGAAAGCGACTGGGCGATTGGGATGTGGGCTTTGCGCAGAATTTCGATTATATTCAAACTTTTCAGTTTTGCCTCAGATCCTAATTGAATAAAATAAATTTTCGGTTTTTTCAAGATGCGGGGCGAGAGATTTTTATACCAAGGCATCAAAAGTATGCGATCGGCAGAAATAGATATCCCGACAGCCGGAACATCTTTTTTGCTGCCTAATTGTTTTGCCAAATAATCATATCTTCCGCCTCCGGCAATGGCCATGCCTTTTGTTTCACCTTCTTCGTTGTCGATTATTTCAAAAACGGTGCGGGTGTAATAAGAAAGACCGCGCACCAAACATTTGTTGATATTATATTGGATGCCCATTTCTTCCAAATATTCCAAAACTTCCTTGAAATGCTTTTTGCAGGAAGCGCACAGAAAGGAAACCGCGTCCGGAGCTCCTATGTTTATCTCTTTGGTCTTTTCTTCTTTGGAATCCAAAATCCGCAGCGGATTTGTTTTCAACCGTTCGCGATCAATCGCCGCCAAACCACCGATATTTTTTCGGTAATAGCTGGTAAGTTCCCGAATATATCCATTGCGACATTCTTTGTCGCCGATGGAATTTATGTCAATGGAAAGATTTTCGGCGCCGGCTTCTTCTAGAATAGTCATTCCGGTCTTAATAACCAAAGCGTCCATAATGCTTTTTTCATTGCCCAGACAATCCAAATCAAATTGCCAAAATTGTCGATAACGACCGCGTTGGGGCTTGTCGTGTCGAAAGACCGGACCGTACTGATAAAACATTACCGGCTGGGGCATATTTTGCATTCCGTGTTCGATATAAGCGCGCATTAAGGACGCAGTGTGTTCCGGCCGAAGCGCCAAATGATCTCCGCCTTTCGTTTTCAGGGTATACATTTCTTTGTCGACAATGTCCGTGCCTTCTCCGATGGTGGTGGTAAAAATTTCTTCGTGTTCCATTATCGGAGTATCAATCGGCTTGAAACCGTAATACACCGCGACTTCTTGCGCTTTTTCAAAAAATCCTTGGAAAGCGTAATATTCTTCATTCAGCAAATCCCGCATTCCTTTCGGAGAGGCAGTTTCGGTTGTTTTATTTTTATTTATTTTTTTCATTTTTTTTTACTCAGCTGGCTTATAAGCTCCGGGCAATATGTTGATGTTAGTTATCGGCAATAATCGCAGAAAAGCTTTTCCGACCAAAAGATTTTTATTAACCGCGCCCCAATATCTCGAATCGGAACTTTCGGGCCGATTGTCGCCCATCACGAAGTATTCGTTCCCGGTCAGCACAAAATGCGTATCATTATCGGCGGGATTTTTTACAAATGGTTCGTCTAAGGTGAAACCGCTCGGATGAGCCGCGTTGGTGATTGTAACCTCGTTGCCTTTGATGTCTACTGTTTCGCTTGGCAAACCGATAATTCTTTTGATGAAGAATTTGGTGGTGTCGCCCGGATAACGAAAGACAACCACATCGTCTCTTTTAGGATTGCCCAATTCGTAAGACAATTTATCGACAATCAAATAATCTCCGTTGTTAAAAGTCGGAAACATCGACAGACCGGAAACCACAAACGGTTCGGCGACAAAAATTCGGATCGGAATAACGATAATCAAAGCGATGACGGCAAAACGGACCAGCTCCCAAAACGACTGCCACTTGGTTTTTATTTGTTCCATCGGTAAATTATAGCACAAAAATTTCTTGACAGGGTAGCGAAATTTGTTCTATCATTAATTTATGAAACTAGTCGTTGGTTTAGGCAATCCCGGCAAAGAATATGAAAACACTCGGCATAATACCGGGAGAATTATGGTGCAACTTATACAAAAAAAAATTTCCGCCAAAGGCGGACCAGCCTCGGGCTGGAAATTTCTCACCCCCGATACTTTTATGAATAATTCAGGGAAAGCCGTCGCGCCTTTGATAAAAACAAAAAAAGATTTGGAAAATTTAGTGGTGATTTACGACGACATCGATTTACCGCTCGGGAAAATGAAAATTTCTTTTAATCGCTCAAGCGGCGGGCACAATGGTTTGGGTTCCATAATCAAACATTTAAAATCCGAAGAATTTTTAAGAATCAGAATAGGTATTTCTCCGGCGACATCGAAAGGCGTAGTCAAAAAGCCGAAAGGGGAAAAAGCCGTGCTGAATTTTCTGTTGGGCAAATACAAAAAACCGGAACTGGAAACAATCAAAAAATTATCCCAAAAAGTCGGCGAAGCGGTGGAAATGATTTTTGTCGAAGGTAAAGAAAAAGCGATGAGTATTTATAATTAACCCCATAGGCAAGACCTATGGGGTAGGTAAAATTATGGAACAAAAACAACCTATAACGCCAAATCAAGAGTCAGAACAAAAAATTTCAACTTTTAAAGAATTTTAAAATATTAATACAAATAATTTATTTTTATGTTTTACTGATGGTTTTTACGGCGAAGTTTGCAGAACAAATAAAAAACATTATCAAAAATTTGCAGCTGACTATCCAGAAAAAGCTAAATCTTTATGTGAAAAAATAGGAAAATTGTCTCAGTGGGGTATACAAAAACTGTTAAGTTCTGATAGAGATTTTTATGACGCTTATGTAATAATGCGTGGTTTTGGTTTTTCAGACAGAGACCTTTTTAAGTAATTTCTAAATTTCCTTCACTGTTTTTTTTGATACCCCATAGGTCTTGCCTATGGGGTAAAGC
>JBAPNK010000048.1:0-2028 GCA_049279095.1 Minisyncoccia bacterium | reverse complement strand
CATTCAAAGTTTATGTGAGCCACAATAATTTGCTCGCCGCCGCTCGCAAATTTTCCAGCCCCGGACTCAGCCGTTTTTCTTACTAGAAAAACAAGCTTCCGTCTTCACAAAGCACAAAAAAAGAGCACAGCAGTGTGCTCTTTTTCATGTAAGTGCTTTGTGACCTCACGGAGAATCGGACTCCGATTTAATCCTTGAGAAGGATTCGTCCTAGCCGTTAGACGATGAGGCCTACCGGGGAAATATAGCATTTTTGTTTATAAATTAAAATAGTTTCACTTTTGATTTCTCAGTGTGTTATTATTTACACAATGATGAAAAAAATTCTTTTTGTTTTGTTTTTTGTTTCCGGATTTTGCGCATTGTTGTATCAGACCGTCTGGCTGCGGTTGGCTTTCGCCAGTTTTGGCATCAATGCGCAAGTTATTTCCGTGGTCCTTTCGGTTTTTATGCTCGGGCTGGTTTTGGGCTCTTTTGTCTCCGGCAGATATTTGATCAAGCTGGCAAACGAATATAAGATCAAATCTTTATATTTTTACGCTTTGGCGGAGGCGGGCGTCGGCCTCGGCGCTCTCTTGGTGCCCAAGCTTTTTTGGGCGGGCCGCGTTTGGCTTTTAACTTTCGGAGAGGCTAATTCTGCTTTGTATTTGAGCTTGTCGGCCATTGTTTTGTTTCTGGCCATGTTGCCCTGGTGTTTTTTTATGGGCACGACCATTCCCTTGATTATCGATTATCTCAACAATAATTTTACCAAGGATAAAAACATATTCAGTTTTTTATATTTAGCCAATACGCTCGGCGCTATGGCGGGCGTCGCCTTGACCGCCGGAATTTTAATCGAAGCATTCGGATTCGAGAAGACATTATTGTTTGCTTCAATGTTAAATTTTTCCATTGCGATAGTTAGTTTTGGAATCGCTTGGAGATTCAAAAAACCGAATGAATATGTGCCGGAAAAAGAAAAAATAAAATCATCTTTTATTTTAACGCGTCAAGATCGTTTTATGCTGGCGCTATTATTTTTCACCGGATTTTCTTCGATGGGTTTTGAGATTATTTGGAACAGATTATTTACTCCAATTTTGGAAACTTCCGTGTATGCTTTCGCTTTCGTCTTGTTCATCTATTTATTGGGAACTTGTCTGGGACTTTTTCATTATCGGCGCAATCTGCGTTCGGATAATATTTTTTCCATCCGGTTTTTATTATTAGCGCTGAGTATTTTTAGTGTCATTCAAATTTGGTTTGTGGATCCGAGAATCAATTTGGGTATTTGGGGCATAATTTTTTCGGTAGGTTTTATTTCGTACCTTTTGGGCTATTTAACTCCAAGGCAGATCGATGAATTATCGGAAGGCAATCCGAGCATTGTCGGGCTGGCTTATGCGGTAAATTTATTGGGTTGTATTCTTGGCCCCTTATTCGCTTCTTATATATTAATGCCGCTTTTTGGTTCTAAATTTTCAATTATTTTGCTCAGTGTTCCCTTGCTCGCCTTTCTCTTTTTGAGAGGCGAGAATATTTTTTCGTATCAATTTAACCAGCGAAAGATTTTCCTCGCGATGTCAATTTTAATTTTAATTACGGCCGCTGCCGGCACAACTTACGAGGAATGGCTGAATGTCTCGAATAAAATAATAAAAAATGATTACAATGCCACCGTGCTCGCGGCCACGATAAATGGAAATGATCCCCGGTCCAAATATTTGATGGTGAACGGCGTAGGCATGACAATGTTGACTCCGATTACAAAAATTATGGCGCATCTGCCCTTGTTTGCTTTGCCGAAAGATGCTAAAAGAGCTCTCGTTATCTGCCTTGGCATGGGCACGACTTTTCGCTCGGTGGCAAGCTGGGGAATGCAAACTACCGCCGTGGAATTGACTCCGAGCGTCGCCAAATTGTTTCCCTATTTTTTTAATGACGCTGCCAAAATTCTCGAAAACAAAAATAACAAAATTGTCATTGACGATGGACGCAGATTTTTGGAACGCACCTCGGTTAAATATGATTTGGTCACGATTGATC
>JBAPNK010000047.1:0-18015 GCA_049279095.1 Minisyncoccia bacterium | reverse complement strand
GAATTTGATTTTTTAAATCCAAAGGAACCTTATGTATTTTATTAGACATATGCTCAATTAAAATTACTGATATATTCGACTATTATACCGCTAATCTTAGTTGAGAATGTGTCTTAAATTTGGGGTACCTG
Source organism: Minisyncoccia bacterium (assembly GCA_049279095.1). Taxonomy (GTDB): domain Bacteria; phylum Patescibacteriota; class Minisyncoccia; order Phycocordibacterales; family UBA9973; genus UBA9973. Next base: position 17,884 of record JBAPNK010000047.1, on the reverse strand, counting down.
CCAAGGGGGCTTATAGGCGACGACGAATTCCTAGAGCTTAAAGCAAGCCAAAAGAGCGAAATTGACGCCTTACAGCGAGCCTTGAGCAACAATGGGGGCAATGATCAAGTCGCAACCATAAGAGCCCAAAGAGCGTTTACGCTGGCTCTGGGAATCGAGCACATATTCAAAAACGGGACGGTTCAAGAGAAAAAAGAGACTCTTTCAGAATTAGGTTCGAACCTAACATTAAAAGAGAAAAAGCTCAGTGTTTGCAACACCGGAGTGTATAAAATTATCATTGATGGTCTACTTACCGCCAAAGCGAAAAACTCAGGGTTCGAACCTGAAAATATTCAAGACACATCAAGCTTAAATGATGTTTTTTCATATCAGTACAAACCATTGCTCCGGGGGTAGGGATCGAACCTACGACCAATCGCTTAACAGGCGACCGCTCTACCGCTGAGCTACCCCGGAGCTATAGTTTTTACTAATATTTTATTTTTAAAAGAACTTTTACTATCTTAACAGAAATTATAGAAAAAACAATAAAAAATTTACATTCTCAGTAAAATAATATAGAATATGCTTGTCTAATATTGGGCCCATAGCTCATCTGTAGCGCCTCGTGAAAGCAATAGATAAGTTTAGGGTTCATGATTAAATTGTTTTTGGGCCCATAGCTCATCTGGTAGAGCGCCTCATTTGCAATGAGGAGGTAAGCGGTCCGAGTCCGCTTGGGTCCACAAAGTTTTGTTTTATGAAATATAAATATGGGCCTATAGTTCAGCGGTAGAACGCGTCCATGGCATGGACGAGGTCGGAGTCCGACTCTCCGTAGGTCCACTGCTTCACTAAAGTTTCGCAGTGCTGGCGCTGCATAATTTTAATGACGCAATGTAAGCACAAAATAAATTCTGCGTCTTTAGCTCAGTGGTAGAGCGTTCCGTTCACATCGGAAAGGCCGTTGGTCCGATTCCAACAAGACGCACCGGGTGAAAGAATAAATTGGGCTTGTAGTATAGTGGTAGTACACGGCATTCGCATTGCCGAGACACGGGTCCGATTCCCGTCAAGTCCACCATTCTGAATTCGCTCCAAAAAATGCGTCCGCACTTCGTGCGGTGTGGCGGAATTCGGCAAGAAAAGAAAAGGGCTTTTTGAAATCCACCGAGAGCATTCCCGAGCCGAGGCGTGGGTTCGAGCCGATGGATTTGAGAAAAGTTTTCATTTCTTCAAACTTTTCTCCCAAAGCGAGATTTTGGGCTTGGTTAGCTTGCAAAATCCAGTTTCGCACGAGTTCGAGCCAATGATTTCCATACCTACATATTTTTATCTTTTTTTGTTAAAATCTATCTATGCCCGACGATCAAAATACAACCCTAAATACCCCCGCCCCCGATTCCCCACAAAACCTTGATTCCACAACCCCTAATACCCCGCCTGAAGCCCAAAATGCCCCAGGAAGCGATTCTAACCCTGTTTCCCTTAAAGATACAAATGAGCCAATCCCATCAGAACCAACGGATTTGCCAGCAAATCCTGCTTCTAACGGGACAGGTGGAATTCTGACGGATAATCCTACGGTTGAACCAATTTCTGAACCAACTCCTGAACCCGTGCAAACTCCCATTTCTACCGAGCAACCACCAACGGCTCAAATACCGGTAAATGAGCCGTTGCCTGTTTCGGTTCCTGTTACACCGAACAATCCAGTTTCATCTCCATCAAAACCATCGCAAAAAGATCTCTGGAAGAGACTTTTAGATAAAGTGCAAATTGGAAAAAGAAAAAAGTTGGATCGGGTTATGGAAATGTTTGCGAAGCAAACAAAAATAACAAACGACGAAGTCGAGAAATTTTTGCATGTGTCCGACGCCACAGCCGAAAGATATTTAAATATCTTAGAAAAGGAAAACAAAATTAAACAAGTTGGAAAAACCGGACACTCGGTTTCATACACAAAAATTTAAAAATGTAAAGATTTAAAAATTTAAGGGAGTCGCCGTATCTTTTTTCCTCACGGCGAAGTTGCGCGCGAACGGGTGGGTGGGTCAAGCGCATTTGCATCTGCGTCTCGGGCATTTCCGTTAGGGCGTCCATGACTAAAGGATGAGCGCCGAAGAAAAATTGCAATTCTTAATCTAAAAGCGGAAGCGACACCACGAAAGATATATTGAAAACGAGAAGTGGGGATGGCGAGGGCGGACTCCGCCAGCAGGCGGAGAGCCCGACCCGGGGAGAGGAAACTTCCTCTCCCCAAGAAGTGCAGAAAATCCGAACGGCTCATTTACCTGGTATTTGAGCCGTTCGGATTTTCTGCTCATTGGCATCTAGGCGCGAGTAGCCCTAGCGGAAATGCCCGAGGCGGATGCCGAGGGTTTGATTCTAAAAACTTTGCGTAACCACAGAAATGCAAAAATGGTATAATGCCCGAGACACCGATTGAATTTGTATTTGCATTTTGAATTCCGCCGCTTCCTTTTTTAAAGGAAGCCTGACCTCAATCCCATCGCCCATTCCGAAAAAAGAAATCCGCGCGAAATTAAATATGCATAGAGTTTGCGATGGGATGAGGGCAGACGCCGAGCTTCGGCTCGGCGTGGCGGAGTTCATTGGCATTACCACATTATCGGAGCGTAGTAAAAATAATAAAATTACTGCGAAAGCCGAGCGTGGAATTAATCCGCATCAGGATTTTGTTCGTAAAAAGTTCTGACTTTTTGCAGGATAGACCACAGGTTTTGTGAAAAATAAAGTTGAGTATATACTTTGGGGAGTGGAAAATTTTTATGGATAAAGAACTGGCAAAACAAAAAATTCAAGAATTAGTGGAAAAATAAAAGCGGAATTATTATAAACAATTTAGCAAAAAATTATGAAAGAAAAATTTGAATCAAAATTAAAAAGAGATGAAAAATCGGTTAAAAAGGAAAAAGAGAAATTTGAACTAATGCTAGAAAAAGCCGGGATGCCTGAAAAAATCAGGCGTCAAAAATTTGGACCGATGCCGATATCAAGCAGTGAAGCATTATATGAGCTTCTCCCGAAAATGAAAATTGCCACGCTGGAAAATTTTATGACTTTATCTCTGGAAGACCGAGATTTTATACGCAATCTTATCGAAAAAAGAATGAGGGAAGGATTGAAAACGGAAAAAGCCATGGATCTTTTAAGCGAATTAATTGAGGGAATTCAAAAATTCAATTCTGTTGGTTCAAAGGATTCCGACAATTTTTATATACCCAAACAAAAAAATCCGCACCAAGAAAAAGAAAATAGAGAAGCGCAAAGATTTGCCGCCGAGGTAACCAGAAGAATTATAGGGAAAGCGGAAAATCCCGACTCGGAAGAAAATTAGAATTTATTCCACAGCACCTGGTTAGTCACTTCATGATGATAGACAATTTCGGACGATTTGATAATCGCACCGAGGGCTTTCGGACTACGATCGGCCGCCATTTGTTTGAACTCGGAATATTTTTGCTGATTGATTGGATTGAGAATTTTGGCGATAAAATCGCTCGCTTTAAAAAGTTTGATTGCGTCGTTGATATTGTCCGGCAAAACACGCACGCGGTCGCGCTTGTCTTTGTCTTTGACAAGTGGTTCCCCTTCTAATCCGGTTTTCAAAATGGCGTAAAGCGTCAGATACGGATTGGCGTCCGGCGCCACCGAGCGAACTTCGATCCGCGCGGAGCGTTCGTTGCCGACCGGAATGCGAATCATCGAACCGCGGTCAATCGGCGAAACTTTGATTTGGTTCGGCGCTTCAAAATGCGGATCCAGCCGGCGGTAAGCGTTCACGCTGCTGTTTAATACCAGACAAATTTCCGACGCGTGGTTCAAAATGCGGGAAATAAAATCCCAAGCGAAACCGGACAAGCCGTCTTGGCCTTTTTTGTCATAAAAAATATTCTTGCCGTTTTTGGAAAGCGAAAGGTTGGTGTGCATACCGGAACCGTTGATGCCGACCAAAGGCTTCGGTAAAAACGACGCGGTCAGACCCAGATTATTCGCCACTTGCCGGCAGACCAGTTTATACAGTTGGATATTGTCGGCGGCGCGCAAAACATCGGAATAGGAAAAATTCATTTCAAATTGCGAAGGCGCCACTTCCGGATGGTCTTTCTCGTTTTTGAAACCCATCGCGCGCTGCGCCTCCGCCGCCCTGTCAATAAATTGGCGCAATTGATCAAGCGGCAAGGAATGATAATATCCGCCGGTCGAAATAAGCTCAAATCCTTTTTCTGCATATTCCTGTTCGGCATTGACCCCGGCCACCAAAAAACCTTCCACTTCGGCGGAAGCATGCGCCACTAGACCTTTCTTTTTCTTTAATTCTTCGGCGTAAAGTTCTAGCATTCCGCGAAAATCCGAAATATACGGCTGACGATCGCGATCGAGCACATTCACAAACATAATCACTTTGCCCGGCCCAAAAATATCCGCCGGCAAGAAACGGATGCTCGTCCAATCCACCAGAAGGCGCAAGTCGGATTCGCGCTGCTCCGTAAAACCGCGAATAGAAGAACCGTCAAAAGTTAAATTATCCGCCGAGTCCAGAAAGAATTTTTTGTCGTAATCCAGCATATGAAATCTGCCTTCCAGATCTGAAAAACAAAGTGTTATCGCCTTGATCATCTTTTCTTTTTGCAAGTAAGCGCGATATTCTTTTTCCAAAATCGCCGGACTGACTTTCTCCGCGCGATCTTTGGCTCTCAAATTCATCATTTCCAGCTCATCGTAAGGAATTTCTAAAAAATTCTTCAAGGGTTGATTATTTGCCATAATTTTTATGTTAAATTAATTAATAATTAATATAATTATATATCAAATTAATATAATTTACTACAAATTTAACCTGTGGATAAAACAAAAACCCGCTTCGACCGAAGTCAAAACGAGTTCTTGCGGCACTTATGTTGTTTACGATAAATGTGAGATAGCCTCACACTCACGAAAATAGTATAGCATATTGCTAAAAAAAATGCAAGCCCAATAGAAAAATCCTCTCTTGCGAGAGGATTTTTCATGTTCTTGGTCTTGTATCCGTAAGCCGAATTTTGTTTAAAGATAGCAATTTATCTAGGCCCAAAATTACTTTTGGGCTCAAGCGATTCTCTCCGATGTAACATCGGAGCACGATCTTGCACAGAAGTAAGTATTTAGCCGTTTCAGCCGGACTTAACCGGGTCGTTTCTGTTCGCAACTATGTATTGCTACACACGGGCGTTACCCGCTACTCTACTCTCCGACTTTACATCGGAGCTGTGTTCGGACTTTCCTCTATCATCACGCCATAGCTTTTAGCGAAGGCGGACAACAGTAGCTATCCAATACAGGACCAAATAAATCATACTATATATAATTAATATGTAAAGAAGACCTCATCCCCTACTTTCAAATTATTTTTATCCGAAAAACCGGAGACCACTTCCAAAACATATTTCGCGCTACCGTCATTTTCCCCGGGTCCAAAAGTTTCCGGATACGATTCTGGCGTCGCATTTTTTTCGATATAAACCACTTTCAAATCCGAAGAAAGCCAAATCATATCAATCGGGAAATTCATATCTTTCATCCAAAATTGATAATTGCCGGGATTAGGAAAAACAAACAGCATCCCTGTGTTTTCGGCCAAACCCGGCCGGCCCGAAAGCCCTTGCTCTTGCTCGGCCGCGGTCAAAGCCAAATCAACTTTTATTTCTTGCTCGGCGATGTTTACATGCTGAATTTTACCCCCTCCGCTTTCAGCACCTCCCCCTACGGTAGGGGGAGGCTGGGTAGGGGTAAAGTGATTAATCAAAAAAAATCCCGCCAGAAAAAAAATAATAATTACCAAAAAAGAAAAGATAATTTTTTTATTCATCATTTATGATCCCCGTTCCAGCCAAACATTTTGCCGATAACTTCGGCAGTTTCCCGCTTGCGGATAACTTTAATCATTCCGTCGTGAGCCAGAATTTTCATCGGCGCGGACAGCAGACAGTGATGCGAAGAAAGTCCGTCCTGATACGCGCCAGTGTCTAAAATCGCCACCAGCTGATTTTCATTTTCGTGAAGCTTGGGCAAAAGAATATAATTGCCGCCGGCGGTGTATTTGTCGTCGGAATCGCAAGTGCTGCCGGCTAGCCAAGTGGTTTTGAGCGCGCCAAACATATTGTTCGCCGGTATCGCGTGCCACTTTTGGTGCACTGCCCAAGTGTCTTTGAGATCGTTCATAAAAGAGCCGTCAATAATATACCATGATTTGGCGTTCGCTTTCGGTATCGGCTTTTCGGAAATCACTTTGTAAATGGTAATTTGCGCGGGGTCGACAATATACCAACCCCATTCCACGGCAAGGTTGGGATGCTTGATGCCGGCCTTGTCGGACAAATTTTTCAATAATTTTATTATTTTACTGGAAACGACTTTGGCGGTATAAAATTTCTTTTTCTCGTGCGAGATGCCGAAACCGCCGCCGATGTCGAGCGTGTCCAAAGACGGATGCTTTTTCTGCATTTGGGCGTAAATGCCGAAAGCGCGCCGGACTCCTTCAAAAATGCTTTTTTGGGTTTTGATCTGCGAACCCAGATGATAATGCAGAACTTTCAAATTTTTCATTTTCGGCAAATCCAACACCTCCCGTTCCGGCAAACCGAAACGGTCAAACTTTTTATCCCAAGGGCTGTCGGAATTGATATCCAAATCCACCCGCACGCCGATGTCGCCTTTGTATTTTGAAATTCTTTCGATTTCTTCCGGACCTTCGATGATCGGCACGATGTTCATTCCTTTCGCGCGCAACTCTTCAATCAAATCCAGATACGGCTCGGTCTTGGGCCCATTGCAAAAAACCCGGATCTTGCTGTTGAATTTTTCTCCTTCCCAGAGTTTTTTCACAATCCAAAGCTCATTGGCGGAAGTCGTCTCTAAATTCGCGCCTTCGGACAAAAGGGTCAGAATAAATTCCTTGTTCTGATTGACCTTCATCGGGTAATGATAGAAAAATTTTCCGCGATAATTGTAAATTTTGACATAGGCCTGGAAATAACTGATTAAGTCCTTCAGCCGGTCTTCCAGCACGAAAGGAAAAAACACCTGCAAGGGCGTGCCGTATTTTTGCGCCAGATCGTTGATATTGTAAATATGATTGCCTTCCGTGGCGATCAATTCGCCGTCTTTGCTCACATCCAAAAAACCGGTGTTAAATTCTTCCGCGCCCAACTTCCAAAATTTCTTCCAATTTCTTTCGCGCTTTTTGGTTTTTTTTGTTTTCTGTTTTCCCATTTAAGTAAAATTAATAGAACAAAAACCAGTATAACAAGTACCCTAGAAATGTAAATACCCTTTCAAAAATTCCTCTTTATATTCAAAAAATTTGTCGTCCAAAATCGACTGCCGGATTTTTTTCACCAAGTTGACGATGAAGTGCAAATTGTGAATGGAAGCCAAAGTGGCAGCCAGCATTTCTTTGCCATGAAAAAGATGCGCCAGATACGCGGCGGTGTAGTTTTTGCAAAAATAACAGTTGCAGTCGTTTTCTAATTTATTAAAATCATTCCTAAATTTTTTATTCATTATATTTATTTTCCCGTTTTTGGTGTAAAGAGTGCCGTTGCGGGCCAACCGAGTCGGAGCCACGCAATCGAATAAATCGCAACCGTTTTCAATCGCGCCAAAAAGATCTTCCGGCTCGCCCACACCCAAAAGATGCCGGGGTTTTTCTTCTGGCAAAATTTCGTTCACCCACTTCACCGCTTCTTCCATATCTTCTTTGATGAACGATCCGCCAATGCCAAAGCCGTCAAAATCCATCGCGCCGATTATTTTTGCGGATTTTTCGCGCAAATCTTGATACCGCCCGCCTTGCACGATGCCAAAAAGCGCTTGATTTTTATTTTCTAATTTCTGGTGTTCCGCCAAACTCCTCTGCGCCCAGCGGTGCGTCCGCTCCATCGCTTCTTCTAAATATTCATGCGACGCGTGCGGCGAAGTGCATTCGTCAAAAGCAAAAATAATATCTGCGCCGAGATTATGCTGAATCTGGATTGATTTTTCCGGCGACAGAAAATGTTCGCTCCCGTCAATGATAGATTGAAATTTCACCCCGTCTTCGGTGATTTCCGCTTTTTTATTTTTGCGCAATTTATCGTAAGCCTCTTCCAATATTTCCGGCGCGGGAGCATCGGCGGCGATAAATTTGCTGACGCCGTAATCAAAAGCCACGCCCAAAGAAAACGCCTGAAAGCCGCCGGAGTCGGTCATGGTTGGCGCCGCGCTTCCGTCGCTCTGCCGCCAATTCATCATTTTAGCCAAGCCGCCCATATTTTTTACCACTTCATCGCCCGGTTCCAAATACAAATGATAAGTGTTCGCCAAAACCACTTCGGCGCCCAAATCCTTCACCTGTTCCGGCGTCAATGCTTTAACCGTGCCCTTGGTCCCGACAGTCACAAAAGCTGGAGTATGAATTTCCCCGTGCGGAGTTTTTATTACTCCTGCCCTTCCCAAACTATTTTTTAATTTTTTGTCTATTTTGAATTGCATTAAATTTCCACTTCCACAAATTTTTGTTCTTGAATGTTCACCGGACTCACGAGCAGGGCTTTATTGAACGGATCGCGCGGATCGGAAATTATCGTTTGGGTTATCGCCACGACGAACGGAGTAATGCCCGGCAGAACCGCTTGATCCCCTTTCTGCAACGCCAAGCCCGACGGCAAAATCATTTCAAAATTTCCGCCGCCGCGGCCAACCAATTGCGCAAAAATATTTTTTCCAGAAATCACCGCTTCCGTTGTCTCGCCCGGATTGGAAAACAAAACAACTTTAGCAGTGTCGTCGTCCGTTGTGTCCACTCGCCCGATCGGCGCATCGCCCTCGGCAAAAACAATATCTCCAATTTTTATTCCCTCGGATGCGCCGGCGTCAATCAACAATGTGTCATAAGGACTTTGATTTGGCTTGGCTAAAATGGCCGCCAAAATTATTTTGTGCAAGGCCGAGCCTTGCACATTTACATTTCTTCCTAAAATTTCTTTCAGACTAGCATTATCGGCAACAACTAAATCATAATTCGCCATCCGCGCGTCATCAAAAGCCACTTCAGCTTGCAATTTTTGATTTTGTTCGTAAAGATAACTCTTGGAAATAAAATAAGCTCCGAAACTTTTAAATTTGCCGCCGAGATCGTTGCCGAGAACCAAAACCGGATGAAAAATTTTCTGGCTGGCGGAAGAAAGCCCGTTAAAAATTCCCGATCGGAAATAAAACAAAACCAGTAAAACAAAAACGCCGAGCGCAATTTTGGAAATTTTTTTTCTTTGGATTTTTTTATCGAGGAGGTAGCTCATCTTGGTTGCCGATCAAAACATCTTGATAAAGCGGCAGGTCGTCCCAAATTACTCCCGTGCCACGCGCCACCGCCGAGAGCGGATCTTCCACCACGAAAACCGGAATTTTTAAAGTTTTTTGAAGCAATTGGTCCAATCCGGCAATCAAAGCTCCGCCGCCGGAAAGAGTAATCCCGCGATGCATGATGTCGGACAAAATTTCCGGCGGAGCGGTTTCCAACATATCTTTTACACCTTCCACAAGGCCCTTGATCGAACTCGCCATCGCTTCGCGAATGTCCGAATCGGTCACCACCACTTCCCGCGGCAAGCCGGTCAGAAGATCCCGGCCATGCACTTCCGTTTCCATATATTCGCCCTGCAAAACCGAGCCAATCGCGATTTTGACCATTTCCGCCGTCCGTTCTCCGATTAAAATTTTAAATTCGTCGCGCATATAAGAAATAATGTCGTTATTCAAGCGGTCGCCGGCAATTTTCAGATTTTTGGATTTGACGATGCCGCCCAAAGAAATCACGGCAATGTCGGTCGTGCCTCCGCCGATATCGATAATCATCGAGCCGATCGGCTCTTTGATCGGCAAACGGATGCCAATGGCCGCCGCCATCGGTTCTTCCACCAAGAAAACAACTCGCGCGCCGGCAGAACGAGCCGCATCATAGACAGCCCGGGTTTCCACATTGGTCGTGCCGGAAGGCACGCCGATCAAAACTCTCGGCCGCGCCAATTTTTTTGACATTTTGTCGGCTTTATTGATCAGATACGAAAGCATTTCTTCGGTCACTTCAAAATCGGAAATCACGCCATCCACCAGCGGGCGAATCGCCTTGATGTGCCCCGGCGTCCGTCCGAGCATTTCTTTGGCTTGCGCGCCGACCGCTAAAATTTGATTGGTCTTGATGTTAACCGCCACCACGGAAGGCTCGTTGATGACGATGCCAGAACCTTTCAAATAGACCAGAGTATTGCTGGTGCCTAAGTCGATGCCAATGTCGTTGCTGATTAATTTGTAAAATTTTTCGAACATAATTTTAATAATTCCTCAAGCGAAACAATTTTCCCTTTCTCTTCGGTGCGTTTTTTTAGTTCTATGCCGTTTTCCTTTAAGCTGCGGGCAGAAACAACTGCGCGAAGTGGTATACCAAGCAAATCCGAATCGGCGAATTTTTCTCCGGCTGACACATCGGTGCGGTCATCAAACAAAACCTCCACACTGGCTTTTATTAAACTTTCGTAAACTTTTTCAGCTTCTTTTTTTACTTTCTCATCTTCTCCAAGCGCGAGCAAGTGTAGAGAAAATGGAGAGACAGCTTGTGGCCAGATAATACCTTTAGCATCATTAAATTTTTCCACAACTGCCGCCAATGTCCTGCCAATGCCAATACCATAACACCCCATATAATAAGGCTTTCCTACGCCATCGACATCAGTGAAATTCGCACCCGACATAAGTCGGGTATAGTGATACCCGAGTTGGAAAATATTTCCAACTTCAATACCTCGCTTTTCGATAAGTTTTTTTCCATTTATTGCTTCATATCCTTCTTTTGCCATGGCTATATCATAGAAATTTTCTGGCTCTTTGACATCTCGCCCAAAATTTATATTTATAGAATGGTAATCAGTTTTATTTGCGCCACATTCAAAATTTCTTCTCCCTTTCATAGAATCATCCATAACTACTTTTACTTCTTTCGGTAAATTTAAAATCCCAGCATAACCAACCTCAGCCCCTGTTACTTTTTTCACCGTCTCTGGAGTCGCAAGCTTTAAGTCATTACATCCAACCACATGTTTAAGTTTAGTCTCATTAACATCATATATACCATTCAGGGCTGCAGCCACCACTTCACCTTTGTCCGTTTCAAATAAAATTGTTTTAGTGGTTTTTTCCGCTGGAATCTTTAAAAACTTGGCTAATTCTTCAACTCCTATAATTCCTTCACCCTTTATATCTTGTCGTTCTTTTGTTTTTTCTCCGGAAATTTCTTTGTACTTTTTAAACTTCGCAATATCTTCATGAGCTGCATAATCATCTGCTACAAAATATCTACTTTCTCCAATAGTGGACTCAACCACAAACTCATGACAATACTCGCCACCTATGTAGCCATTGTCGGATTCAACTATATCGGTTTTTAAATCCATCCTATTAAAAATACGACTATAAACTTTTTTCATTTCTTCATAAGTTTTTTTGAAATCTTTTTCATCGGCATGAAACGAATAACCATCTTTCATTATAAACTCGCGCACGCGTAAAAGTCCGCCGCGCGCGCGAAGCTCGTCGCGAAACTTCGGAGAAAATTGGTAAATATGAAAAGGCAGATCTTTGTAGCTGAATTCAAATTTTCTGACTAGGTCGACAAACATTTCCTCTGCCGTTCCTCCCAACGCAAATTCCGAATCTCTTCTGTCTTTCACCTTCATCAATTCAAAACCGGCGGTATTGGTGCGATTGGTTTCTTTCCAAAGTTCGAGCGGATGCAATATCGGACTGACCATCTCTTGCGCTCCGGATTTATCCATTTCATCTTTAACAATAACCATAATTTTTTGCTGCACTTTTTGTCCGATAGGCAAGATAAAATAACGCCCAGCCACAGATTCTTTAATATAGCCCGCCTGTTTAAGTAGTTTTGCGGAAACTATCCTGTCTTCTTCGGAAACTGTTTTGGATGTTTTTAGAAAATATTTCGATTGCTTCATATAGACCATACTACCCGAAAAAAACATTTTTAGCAAAGACAAAATGCAACCCCCTAAATCCCCCTTGTCAGGGGGACTATAAATACTATGAATTTTTCCTCCCCTGACAAGGGGAGGTCAGGAGGGGTTGTATTTCTTGATGCTTTCTGCTATATTATTCTTATGCAAAAAACCGAAAACAAAAAAGAAGCGGATACTATTATCGAAAAAATGTTCAAGGCCGGAGCGCATTACGGCTACAGCAAAACTAGACGGCATCCTTCCGTCTCCAAATATATTTATGCCACCAAAAACAAAAGCGACATTATCAATCTGGAAGACACCAGTATAATGCTCGACACCGCAGCCCTATTTGTAAAAAATTTGGGAGCGCAGAATAAAATCGTGCTCTGTGTCGGCACCAAGCCGGAAGCAAAAACAGCGACCAAGGATTTAGCGGAAGCATTGAATATGCCTTTCGTGACGGAAAGATGGATCGGCGGAACACTATCCAATTTTACAGAGATAAAAAAAAGAATCGCCGAACTGGAAAATTACCGCAAGGATAGCTTAGGCGGTGGATTGGATAAATATACCAAAAAAGAGCGGGTGGTGCTGGCCAAAAAAATGGAAAAATTGGAGAGATATTATTCCGGATTGATTGGCTTAAAAAAAGCTCCGGACGCCTTGTTTATTATTGACTCAAAAAGCGAGCACATCGCGGCGACCGAAGCGAGAAAAACTGGCGTGCCGGTAATCGCTTTGGCAAATTCGGATTCAAATATTAAAGGCGTCAGTTATCCGATTGTCGGGAACGACGCGACGATACCTTCCATAAAATTTTTCGCTTCGGTTATCTTAGACGCTTATAAAGAAGGCCAAAATTCCGCGCCGGAAAAAAAATCCTGAATTTTATGTCTACTCAAATCACCACACAACAAGTGAAGGAGCTTCGCGACGAAACCGGCATCTCCGTGATGCAGTGCCGAAATGCGCTCATCGAAGCCGAGGGCAATATGGAAAAAGCTTTGGCTATTTTAAAAAAAACCAGTGCCGATATCGCGCTCAAAAAGGGCAATCGCGAAGTCAAAGACGGAAGAGTTTCCATCAAAACAAACGGCAATAAAGTCGTTTTAGTGTCGCTTCATTGCGAGACCGATTTTGTGGCAAGAAATGAATACTTTGCTTCCCTGCTCGACAAATTAACAGAAAAAGCTTTGGCTGATGGAACAGAAAAAATGCAAAGTTACGCCAAAGAAATGATTGATGCCGTGATTCAAAAAACCGGAGAAAATATAGTTTTGGGTGATGCTTATGAAGTAGTTGGCGATGTTTTGGGAAGTTATAACCATAATAATAAAATCGGCGTGATTGTTTCTCTGGACGGAGGTAGTGAAGAATTGGCGAAAGACATCGCGATGCACATCGCCGCGATGAAGCCGGAATATATTTCGGAAAATGAAATACCGGAAGACGCCAAAAAAATGATGCTGGAAATTTTCCAAAAAGAAATTGCGAGCGTGAACAAGCCGGAAGAAATAAAAAAGAAAATGCTCGACGGCAAAATGGCCACCTATTTCAAAGAACGCACTTTGCTTGATCAGCCATTCATTAAAGACGGCGAAAAGACCGTCGGTCAGCTTTTAGAAAAGAACCGCGCCAAGATTAAAGGAGTAAAAAGTTGTTCAATCTAAAATTATGTATTTCATTTTTATTTTATTTTTCGGGTCGCTGTTGGGAATCGTTTTTATGCTTGGCCGAAAATTGCTGGCTCTGCCCAGCGCCGGTATTTCCGTGGAAGAACAAACGCAAGCTCCATTTCTGGAAGAATGGAAATACCTGACGGTCAAAAATATCAAAAAACACGGCTACAAGGGCTTAGTGGCGACCGTCCGATTCTATGTTTTGGGAACTAATTTTCTGAAAAATAAATTGGGGCAAGTGAAAACTAAAATTAAAAATCTGCGCGGCAAAAAGTTAAACGAAATGGAAAAAAGAGAAGTCAGCGGATTTCTGAAAATGATTTCAGAATACAAGCAAAAAATCCGGGAGATCAAACATCAGATCAAAGAAGAAGAGAATTTGTAGAAAAAAATTGAAAAAGTTTTGCCGGCATAGCTCAGTTGGTAGAGCACATCTTTTGTAAAGATGATGTCCGGGGTTCGATCCCTCGTGCCGGCTCAAGAAATTTTAAAAACTCTTTTATTTTCCCGCCGACGCTGGCGTTTTAGTCGCCGGACTGGCCGCATTCAGCTGAAAGGAATTTTTAATCAGCGTTTCCAGATCTTGCAAACTGTGGAAGCCGGTTAAGACATTGTCGTTGACCACCAAGGCCGGTAACGCCGTGTCTTTGATTTTATAAATTTGCAGCATGGAAGCGACCGCCGAAAGGTCGGTGCTGTAATCGAAAGAATACACCCGCAGTTCCGGATATTCCGCGCGCAGAGAGGAAAGCACAATGCTCTCTTCGTTGCACAAACTGCAATTGGCCGCCGTGGTGTAAAAATATAAAATGAAAGCGGATTGCACGCCGCAACGCGCCGAAATCTGCTTGGCTAGCAGATAATCTTTAATTTGGAGCAATGAATAATATTTTTTTAAATACGCCACCTCGGCGGTATCGCCCAAATTATCCTGGCTCCAGGATAATTTATTGCCCAATTCCGAAAGCTCGTCGGAAAAAACCGAATCGGAAATATTTTTGCAGGACATTTCGGAAAGCAAAGAAAACTGTGTTTCCGAAGAAAGCACATCGATGGAAATTTGATCTTGGATATTTTTCAGCTGGGCGATTTTTTGATTGCCGAAATAATTGGAAAGATAGCTGGCGCTCGCAAAAAGCCCCAAGGTGATCAGCAAGACAATCACATATTTTTTCCAATCTATCTCCATGCCGGTTTTCTTTTTAAAATTGTGTTATAAACCGCGTTCATAAGCCAAAACGGCGCGACCAAGCTGAAAATCGGGAAAAAATAAAGCATATCCAAAGAGAAACCCCAATGCCCTTCAACCATTCGCCGCCCCAAGATCATCGAAAAAAATATCAGGCAGTAAGTCAATGCCGCCAGAAAGAAAAAGGTCTGCAAATTCAAAAAAAACGGATCAAAAACGAAATTCTTAAAATTCGGATTAAAGCCAACGGTTTTCAAAATTATTATTTTGGAATATAAAAAATTTCCCAAGTTGTAAACAACCCGGCCGAAAAGATAGCTGACCGCCAGAATGGAAGCTATCCGCGTCGGCAAAGTAAAAACGGAAAAATTTCCATATTCTTTTTCAAACAAAATGCCGCGATAATCCAGGGTATTGTTGATGAAACCGTAAATCCAGCGCAAGCGCTGGCGATAGAGCTTCTTGATAGTTTTGGGCGTATTGGTGTAAATGAAAGCGTCGTTGCAATGCTCTATTTTATAATGATTTTTTTGCATCCGATAAGCAATCTCCATATCTTCGGTATTGTGACCGTGGCGATAACCTCCCAAATCGTCAAAAACTTTCCGGCGGAAAATTGTCAGCGGCCCCGGCGTCACATCGATGGCTCCCAAAAAACCAAGCATCTTTTTGAAATAAACACCCATATAATATTCGGCTTTTTGCGCGCCCTGAACAAAATTTTTCGTATCTTGCACCACCACCGAAGGAACCGCCGCCATCAGCTTCGGATCTTTTTCAAAATAGCTCATTAGGCGAATAAGAGATTCCGGATCCGCAAAAGAATCCGCGTCCAGGCCGCCAAAAAAATCAGCCGTGGAATTGGCGAGCGCCAAGTTGAGAGCGGTGTATTTCCCGCCGTTTTCTTTGTGGAAAATTCTTATGTTTGGCCGCGCAGCGAATTTATGCAGAATATTCAAGGTGTTGTCCGTAGAACCGTCGTCAACCAGAAAAATTTCGATTTTATCTTGCGGGTAATTCAGCCGAAGCAGAGAGTCCACCGTTTTTCCGACAGTTTTTTCCTCGTTCCAGCAAGGTACGGCAATGGTGACTTTCGGATATTGCGAAAGAATTATTTTTCCGTTTCGAATAACTATTTTTTTTCTGTTTTCCAAAAAAGTCACCAAAAAAAACACCTGCACATACACAGATAAAAAAATGAAAATATCAAGAATGGCGGTTCCGATGGAAATCATTTGCTTATTTCCAATATAGCATCTTTTGGCTTTTTTGGCAAAAAAACCCCGTCACTCGCGAGTGACGGGGTTTTTTAAAGAGAAAACTAAATTTACATTTTCTTTTCCATCTCCCCTGGCGCGCCTTCTGCCTTGCAGGCGGCGCAAGCCTCTTTGCACTTCTTGCAGTGGCAGCCAAAAATTTTCATCAACGCCGCCAAACCGACAAGAATGTAAACAATGCCTTCGAGCGCCGGCATTGATCCAAAAATCATATGCACTACATTCCACGCATCCAGGCTATTGCCCACCAACATTCCCAAACCGACCAAACCCCAGTTCAAACCGCCGATGATTAACAAAACTTTAGCGGTTTTTTTCATTCCGCATCCTCCCCCACATTTTCCGTTACACATATTTTTTAAAATTAATTTAATAATAAACAATCTGTTCGAACGACTATCGGGCAGATTTAATAATAATACCTACATTGTATCATATTTATAAAATATGTTATACTAGCGTATTACAAATTATAACAATAAATAATACAAGCAATGCAAAACAATAATCAAAATGGAATAGTGGGCGCGATAATTGTCGCCGGCGTGTTAATAGCCGGAGCGATTTTATTAAAAGGCAGCCATTCGCCGACGCAAGTAAATCCTTCGGCGGGCGGCAACGGAATTCCGATAACAACGACCGCGCTGGCGCCAGTCGGACCGACGGACCGCACGCTTGGAAATCCGAACGCGAAAGTTGCGTTGGTGATGTATGAAGATTTTCAATGCGTCTACTGCGGAGCAATCTCCGGCTCGCAACCGAATACGCCTTTAATCCAGTCCTTAAAACAAAATGATCCGACCTGGACTCCTTTTATGCCGGAGATTGTGAATAATTATGTCAAAAATGGAAGCGTGCTATTGGTGTACCGAGATTACGCTTTCTTGGGACCGGAATCCGCGGAAGCGGCGCAAGCAGCCAGATGCGCCGGAGATCAAGGACAATTTTGGGAATATCACGACTATCTTTTTGCGCATCAAAAAGGAGAAAATCAGGGAGCTTTTTCCAATCCAAACCTGGAATCCTTTGCGAAAATATTGGGCTTGAACACAATTAATTTCAACCAATGCCTCGATTCCGGCAAATACGCGCAAGCCGTCGCAGCTTCCAAAGCTGAAGGCGACGCAGCTGGTGTCACCGGCACACCGAAAGGTTTCATTTTAGTAAACGGCAAAGTTGTTTCCACAATTGATGGTGCTGAACCATGGTCAACCGTACAGCCGAAAATCGACGCGGCGCTGAAATAAAAAATAAACTTTAATCAAACATTGCTTGATTATATCAAGCAGCAGTTGCAACAAGGTATGTCGCGAGAAATTATCAGCGGCAACTTAATTTCTCAGGGCTGGCAGCAGCAAGATCTTGTTGAAGCTTTTTCCGCGCTTGAAATTAATCAAGCGATTCCTTCTAGTCCATCAACAATACCAATCGCTCCGGTAAAATACGCCGGTTTTTGGATTCGCTATGCCGCGGCTATGGTTGATGTTCTTATTCTCATTATTCCAATTGGAATCGTTCAATTTGGTATCGGTTTAATGCTTATTAAAAATAACGAAATAACAGGTATAGATTTGCGATTTGCTTTGGACTTAATTTCCTGTTTAATTACATGGCTGTATTTCGTTTCAATGACATATAATAAAGGCGCAACTCTTGGAAAGATGTTAGTAGGTATAACTGTCAAATCAGACGATCTCCAGAAAC
>JBAPNK010000046.1:0-2946 GCA_049279095.1 Minisyncoccia bacterium | reverse complement strand
GTTTCTTCTTCCAAATATTCTTTTTTTAAATCTTTGACTTCCAGCATTATGATTTCAATCCGATATTCAAAACTTGTTCTCCGGCCGTCACGCCGGAAATTATTTCCGCGTTGCCCTTTTCGTCTTCAATGCCGATGGTGACCGGATTCTGGATTATCTTGCCGCCAGAAACCGTTTCCACAAAAGCGCCCTGGTCATTTTGCAGAATCGCGTATTGCGGCAGAACGAGCGCGTTGTCTTTTTGTTTCGTTTCAATGTCAATGTTGGCGGTCAAACCGCTTTTGAAACGCGTGTCCGGCTGGTCGAAAGAAATTTTTATTTGATAAGTTATCACGCCGTTTTGATTAGTTTCCGCCGGCGCGATATAAAATACTTTGCCCGCGAAGGTTTCGTTGGGAAAAGCGTCGAGCGTCATCGACACGCTGTCGCCCAAAGCGACTTTGCCGATATCGGTCTCCGATACGCCGGCGTCAACTTCATAGCCGTTGTTGGAAATTATGGAAACAAGCGCGACGCCCGGAGTGGCCAACTGTCCCACTTTCGCGTCGAATTGCGTAATCACGCCGGAAATCGGAGCGACAATTTCCGCATTTTGCAATTTCGCTTCCGCGCTCTTAACACTGGCTTGCGCTTGCGCCACCGCCGCCGCTTGCGCGGCAATATCCGATGGCGCGGCTCCGGCTTTTTTCAGAGCCAAGTCGGAAGCGAATTGCTCAACCGTCAATTTTTGCGAAGCGATATTTTGAGAAATAGTATTTAGGTTGGTGGTGGCGAGATTCACTTCATTCAAAGCTACCGTCACATCCGCTTTATAGATCGCCAAAGTGGAAACGCTTAAAACCGGGGAATTATTCAAAGTGTCTCCGACAGTGTTTAATAACTGCCGAATGGTGTTTAAATAAGAAATTTCATCTTGCAATAAATTTTCCAAACCGGAATTTGATTGGCCGACATTGGCAATTTCGGCAGACCATTTGGCCAGCGCCGAGCCGGAAGCCAGCCTGGAAGTTTCCGCGGCATATTCCGATTGCGTGTCGGAAGTCGCATAAATCAAAGTCGGATTATTTGTGTCGCCACCCGAGAAAAATGGGCTGAGCTCGGTGCGAACCGCGTCGTTTGCTTTGGCGTAGCTATCGGTCGAAGTGTCTATAATGCTACCATACATATTCGCCAAATCCTGATTGGCTTTGTCCAAACTTGCCTGCGACGAAGCGATGTCTTCCGGCCGAGAACCGTCTTCCAGCCCTTGCAGTTTCGCTTGTTCCGCGTCCACGGTCGCCTGCGCCTGCGCCAGTTGCGCGGAAAGATCGCTGGTGTTTTCTTCCGCCAAAATTTGTCCGGACGAAACCTTATCTCCCAGAGCGGAATAGATATTGGAAATAATACCGCTAGCGTTGAAAGACAAAGAAACACTTGAAAGCGGCGTGGTGTTGCCGGTCAAAGAAACCGTTTCAATAATCGGTCCGCTTGTGACTGGGACAAATTGATACTTGACGCTGTGATGAAAAAGCAAAAAACCGCCGACCGCCAAAACCAGCGCAATTCCAATTCCAATCGTTATTTTTGATTTGAAAAATTTTTTCATATGGTCGCAGAATTTCCGCTTTCAATCAAGACTATGTTTCAGTATATTCTTTTTTTCGCTCCTTAACAAGGTTCAGGCAATTTCAAGGAAATATGTTTTCTGGCATAAAAATAAAATCACCGGCAAAAATCAGTTTTCCCTAATTTTAAAGGTTGAACTTTTCCGAGCTAGACAGGCCATGAAAGAATATGCTAAACGGAACGGACTGAGGGTAGTTAAATAACGAATTGGTCAAAAAATAAATTTTGGTATAAAATATCATTATGAACGAAAATCCAAAATTGGCGGGAATATCAAAAAGACGGGAAATGCCGGAAGAAAAGCGTCCTCCGGACCCGGAAATTCTTAAACTTAAAAATCTGCTTGAGCCTTTTAAAACCGAACAGCAAAAGCGTTTGATAAGGGACTATATAAAAAATCACACAGATAAAATACCTTATATCGTAATTGAAAATTGGTTAAGTGGAGTACATATTCCCAGCCAGACAATTAAAAACGACATCATAAATGCGCTGGAAAGTTTTCCGTTAAATAGCTTGCTTGTTGCTAATATTCCGGTAATTGCTCTAAAGGAAAAAACCGAAGAAAATCCGTTACCTAAAAAACCGAGTCCCGCGAGACTAAGACGGGATAACATAATCAAAGCCAATGAGAAACAGTTGGAGATTATGCGGAAACGAGCGGCAGAAAGGAGAAACCAAAATACGAGAATTAAAAATGATAAAGAATATGAAGCTTTGGCGGAAAAATTAAAACAGGAAGGGAAAATTGTTTAGAGACATAGCCGCACAATTTCGTCAAAATTTTTCGCCTTGTTTTTCTCCCATCTGTAAATTAAAAAGGGACAATAAAAAAATTATAAATAACTCTCAAAATAAATTGCGTGGCAGGTATAGCCGCCGGGATTTTTCTGCAAATAATCTTGATGGTATTCTTCTGCCGGGTAAAATTTAGTTAGTGGTTCGAGCGTTGTAACCACCGGATTTTTCCAGCGGTGCGAATCATTCACAATTTTAATAAAATTCTCCGCCTCTTTCTTTTCTTCTTCGTTGCCGTAAAAAATTACCGAACGATACGAAGTGCCTCGGTCGTTGCCTTGTTGGTTCAAAGTCGTTGGGTTGTGAATTTGAAAAAAGAAATCCAGCAGTTTTTTGTAGGAAGTTTTCTGATCGTCATATTCAATCTGCACCGCTTCGGCGTGTCCTTCGTGATTTTCATAAGTTGGATTCAAAACTTTTCCGCCAGTATAACCAACAGTGGTATTAATCACACCCGCCTGTTTACGGATTAATTCTTCCAATCCCCAAAAGCAACCTCCTGCTAATATAATTTTTTTAATCATAAATTTATTTTCCCGGCAC
>JBAPNK010000045.1:0-2541 GCA_049279095.1 Minisyncoccia bacterium | reverse complement strand
CAACTTCTCTCTTTAAAGATTCTTCAATCGTCTCATCTGGTAAAACTTTTCCGCCAAAACCATTCCATCGGCCCATGCCAAATCCACGTTTTTTCATCCCAAGCAAAATCCTCGGATGCTGATGAATGACGCATAAATTTGTGACCGTTCTTTTCATATGATTTAGTAAAATCATGCTGGGCATTATTCTCTCAAATATTCAAACCGCGGAACTTTTTTACCTGTCACTTCGACTTCTTCCAAAAACATTTCTTTTGGTCTAATCCAATTTTTATTATCTTCCAGGTGAGTATAAACAACCACTGGCTCTTTCGTCTCGCTATGCAAAGCTTCGCAAATAACCCGAACTTTCGTTCCTTTGAAATGTTTATAAATTCCCAATTTTAATTCAATATTTTCCATAAAATTTTATGTCAAAGACCGTCTTTGACATTCTTAACCATTCACCAACGCTTTCCTGTGCTGTGGCGCATTGATGAGTCCACATTTTTTGAACTGACACCCTAATGGGAAAGAAAATATGCTGTGATTTATTGATATCATATTCTTCCATTGTAGCAGATTTCAAATTTACTGCATTAGTGGATGAAATTTTAAGTTAAATGAAATTTCTCCATAATTTCTTCCAAGACTTGATTGTATTTTTCTTTTAAGTATTCAAGCCTGCTCTCACTATAATTATTCGGAGATTGATAGTGGAGTGTCTTGAGAAAACCCTCAAAGGAAGCACTATTTTTATCTATACTCTGAATTTTTCCTGATGCATCTTTTTTGTAAGCATGATTATGAAAAAGAAAAGCTTTAACTATTGCCCTCCAAAGATTATCAGAGATTCTTTCGCCATCACCTGTCGGATCATAGGATAGTTTTGCACCTGCTGAAAAATTATCTGGATAAAAACCCTTAAACATTTCATCATCTGAATTAATATAATTAAAGAGCCTATCTCCCAACTTTGGCAATACCTTATGATTACCAATAAATGAGATTCTACTTTCAAAATAATCCTCAGTCTTTATCATTCGTTCTATCCATCCTGGCCTCAATTTATCCATATCGTTAAGATCATCAATTCCAATGCAGTGGAAATCTAACTCAACGCAATCTTTGGTCATTCCAGAAAGCCTAGCCAGACCACGACCACTCTTTAATACTTGCACAAGACCTTCAATGCTTTTATCTTTGTCTATAATTATAAAACCTATATCATTAAGATGTTTAAATATTGATGATTCTTCATCAATAGCTTTATCATCGCCAAGTTTCGGTAAGGCAAAAAATAAATCAAGATCACTTTGATTACTTTTAGTTTTATCTGTCCCGAAAGATCCTCCCACCCAAAGAATAGACTTAGAGTTTTTGTTACTTAGATATTCATTTAATTTTTTAATATTTGATTCTTGTTTTTCTCTTTGCTCAGGCACACTTTTTGATGACTCTTTTAAAAAATGCATAGCTAAGTAATTATTCAAGATTTTTTTTCTAAGTACTGTAAGACTTATATCATTACCTTGGTCGCTAATAACTATCCCCTCTTCTTTGCATATTTGAATAAGTGCATCTTTATCTTTTACAACTTTAAGCCTACTTTTAAATTTATAAAAATTTTCAACAGATTGATCTGTGACACCTCCTACCTTATTCATAAAAATTTCACTAGGTGACATATTGCTATAATTTATGGTTATTTTTCGAAACAAATAAAAGGGATCAGCATTTCTTCTTTGGATAAACCTCCATGGTGACCAATGTGTTTTACTGTAAACTGTTTTTCTTTATTATTCCACCACACTAGATTTTTTTTATTAGGAATAATTACAATATTACCAACCCTCTCATTGAGTAGCGAGATGTTTAATTTGTTTTGCCAAAACCCCATATTGATTAAATCAACTGTTTTGTATACAACAGCAATCTTGTCTAGTTTTAGAGTAAGATTTTTATAGCACCAGTCGAGATATTCTGGTTTTACATACAAAAACATATCCCTGCAACCTCCTGCAGGGATGAGGGGTTTATCAAATTTACTCCTAAGTAACTTACTTTCTAAACTTGGCATTAATTTGTTTAAATAAACAGTTTTTTCGGGATTTATTTTTATTTGACCATGATCAGCCGTAAAGATGATGAGGGTTTCATGCTTAGCTGTCAGTTGTTCCAAACAACTGTTTACTTTTAATATAAAATTAGTTGCTTCGTTGATGGATTCTATCGACAAGGGACCTTTTTTGTGTCCAATTAAATCAACCTTATCGAAATAAAATAAATTATATGACTTATTTCTTTCCTCATTAATTCTTTTTACTAAAGTATTTAAACCATCTTCAGTATTTTCATACCAAAGACCATTTGATCCTTTTAGTAAGGTATCATTGTATGCTGAGAGATTATATGCCTGTGGTGTAAATACAGAAGATATAACGTTTTTTTTATTCAAATATTCATAAAATGTTGAAAATGGAAATATTTTTTTTGGATCAATATTTTTATTTAATAGAGAGTTTCTGGTTTTATCTGGGGGTAATGAAAACAAAAGTGGAG
>JBAPNK010000044.1:0-4591 GCA_049279095.1 Minisyncoccia bacterium | reverse complement strand
ATCTTGGCCTTATGGCGAATTTGCCGGAAATTTATTTTCCAAGTTCGCTTACAACAATTCCAACGCGATGAAATTTTTCCCAAAAAGCAAAGAGGAGGCGTTACAAAGCGGCTCTAAGTGGAACGATGAGGGAGAGCAGCAAGCGCAAGCGACTATCGCCGGTAAAGATTTGCCGGAAACAATTTTAGAAGTCGATGAATCAATTTTACAGGAAATTATTTCGTGCAGTGACTGCAGCAGAAAATACAAAATTAATTCTTTGGAATTTGATCTTTTGCGAAAAATGAATATCCCATTGCCGGCGCTATGTCTCCGTTGCCGCGAAAATAAAATTTTTTCCAAACTAAATCCGCCGAGATTATGGCAGAGGAATTGCGCCAAATGCGACAAAGAAATTATTACCGCTTTTGCGCCAGGTCGGCCGGAGACGGTTTATTGCGAGAAATGCTATCAGCAAGAATTTGCTTAGGTTATTTTTTTATGCTAATGTCTTTTTTATGGCAGGCAATAAAATCAATAAAATAAAATTCAGCCCAGTGGACATTGAAGAGCGCAAAAAGCTGGATTTTAGAGCGGGAGACACAATTTCCGTCTGGTCCAAGGTTTTGGAAGAGAAAAAAGACAAAAAGGGCAATGTGATCAAAGACGATGTCAAAAAATACCGATTGCAGGCCTTTGAGGGTATTGTGTTGGCGCGCAAACATGGCGTCGAGGCCGGCGCTTCGTTCACCGTCCGCAAGATCGCAAGCGGCGTGGGTGTGGAGAGAATCTTCCCGCTGTATTCTCCGATGATCGACAAAATTGAAATAACCAAAAGAGCGCACGCGCGCCGATCAAAACTTTACTATATCCGCACCAAAGCGATCAAAGATGTCCGCAATAAAATGCGTTCGGTGACGAATCAGGAAGAAGATACAGAAGTGGTAGCCGAAAAAGCAGAATAAATTAAATTTTTTGTTATACTAATAATATGCTCGGGTGGCGAAACTGGTAGACGTACTACCTTGAGGTGGTAGCGCTCGCAAGAGCATGGGAGTTCAAATCTCCCCCCGAGCACAAAATAAAACTAGCATTTGTCTATATTTTTTGCTATAAATACTTTTATATGGTGGTTATGGTGTAGCGGTAGCACAGAAGCTTGTGGAGCTTTTAGTTCGGGTTCAACCCCCGATAACCACCCCAATATGCAAAATTTTAAACAAAGTTTGAGTACGAATAAAGTTGTTCTTTTAGTCGTCGGAATTTTGAGTTTTTTTGCTTCGGTTTTCGGCTGGTTTTATACATTCAGCGGAAATGCTTCAAGTTTTTCTTTTGCATTTTTTCCATTAGGAATTTTTACTTGGGATGATGGAATGGTGATAGGCACTTTTATTTTTCTAGGCTGTATTTTTCTTTGGTATAAAAATAACTCTACATTAACCGGATTATTTTTTTCAATTTACACCACAATCCGTTCTGCCGGTGAAACTATTTATAATCTCAATGCTCAATTCTCTTCGATTAGCCGGCCATGGGAAAGTTGTTTGCCCGGGATTGCGACATATTTTCATTTGAAATTAGTTGAGCTTTTTGTTATAGGGCAAATTTTTGCCATGGTTCTTTGTGTGATATCTTTTATGATCTTTTTGTCGTATTTGAAAAAATATTTAATTTCTAAATAACCTCATGCTTTCCAAAAATCCCAAAGAAACCGAAAAAATAGCCAAAATTTTTTTGGATGAAATTTTACAAAATAAAAAAAAGCAAAATGGCGCGCTGGTTGTGTGCCTTTCCGGGAATTTGGGCGCGGGGAAAACCGCTTTCATGCAGGCGATCGGCAAACATCTTGGGGTAAAAAATAAAATATCCAGTCCGACTTTTGTGCTCATCAAGAAGTACCCCATAGGCAAGACCTATGGGGTAAAGTTTTTATTTCACCTAGATGCTTATCGGCTCAAAAATGAAAAAGAATTATTATCTTTGGGTTGGGAAGAAATTATCGGCAACAAGGAGCATCTTGTTTTTATCGAATGGCCAGAAAATGTGAAAAAAGTTATTCCCGATGATGCCAGATTCGTTTATATTTCGCATGGCAAAAATGATACGCATCGAAATTTAAAATTTAAGTAAAGAATTAGCATATCATATATGATACACTAAGGTTTTAATATAAAATGCAAAAAAATATTTGGAATAATGAAAATTTAATAAAAATTCTGAAAAACGGCGGAGTGGCGATTATTCCGACGGACACCGTCTACGGTTTTGTTGTTAGTGCATTTAGTTCTTCTGCTATTGAACATCTTTATTCTGTTAGAAAACCAACTTCCAACAAGCCCTGTATTTTGCTTATAGGAGATGTAAGTGAAATAAATAAGTTTGATATTACACCTACACCAGAACAAGAAAAAGTTATAAAAAATTATTGGCCCGGTCCAGTAACCATAATTTTTGATTGTCCCTCAGAATCTTTTAGAGAATTACATCGTGGAACAAATACTAGATCTTTTCGTTTGCCAGACTCTTCGAGTTTTAGGGAATTTTTGAAAAAAACTGGACCGCTTTTAGCTCCGTCTGCAAACACAGAAGGAAATCCTATTGCAAAAAATATCCAAGAAGCAAAGAATTATTTTGGTAATGTGGTTGACATATACATAGACGGGGGAGAGATTGCAGGAAAACCGTCTAAAATTATTAAATTGCACAAAGATGGTTCAGCGACTGTGCTTCGGGAATAAATATGCCATAATTAAAAAATGACCTTGAAAGAATATTGGAAAACGCTCGGGCCGGGATTGGTGACCGGCGCGGCGGACGACGATCCGTCGGGCATCGCCACTTATTCGCAAATGGGCGCGCAGACCGGTTTCCGTTTGATTTGGCTCGCGCTTTTTTCTTTTCCGCTGATGGGCGTGATTCAAGAAATGTGCGCGCGGATCGGGCTCGCGACCGGCGTCGGTCTCTCGGCCAATATCCGGAAATATTATTCCAGAAAAATTCTATATCTTTGCGTCGGGCTCTTGCTCGTTGCCAATGTTTTCAATATCGGCGCGGATTTGGGCGCGATGGCCAAAGGCGCGCAATTATTGTTTCCCTTTTTGTCTTTTATTTTTTTGATTTTTATTTTTGCCATTAGCTCTCTGGTTTTTCAAATTTTCGTTTCTTACAAGAGATATTCCAAATATTTGAAATATCTT
This sequence comes from Minisyncoccia bacterium, assembly GCA_049279095.1. Lineage (GTDB taxonomy): Bacteria > Patescibacteriota > Minisyncoccia > Phycocordibacterales > UBA9973 > UBA9973. The sequence continues at coordinate 1,415 of JBAPNK010000044.1, read as the reverse complement.
TCATTTGTTCTTTTTGCCTATGTCATTTCCGCTTTTTCGGTGAAAATAAATTGGGCGGAAGTTTTACAAAAAACAATTATTCCTAATTTTAATTTTTCCAAAAATATTATTATCTTAATTTGCGCCGGACTCGGCACGACCATTTCCCCGTATTTATTTTTCTGGCAATCCTCGCAGGAAGTGGAAGAAGAAATTTTGCGCGGAGAAAAAAGTATTACTTCGCGCCGGGAAAACGCCACCGCGCGGGATGTGAAAAGTATGCGGATTGATGTTTGGTCCGGAATGTTTGTTTCAAATTTGATAATGTTTTTCATCATCGCCGCTTGCGCCGCGACGCTTTTTACTAATGGAATCACCAACATTACTTCGGCCTCGCAAGCGGCTTTGGCGCTTCGTCCTTTTGCCGGCAATTTTGCCTTCGCGCTTTTCGCGCTCGGAATTTTAGGCACCGGAATGCTCGCTGTACCGGTTTTGGCGGGTTCGGCGTCTTACGCGCTCTCTGAAACTTTTGGATGGAAAACCGGACTTTATCGAAAACTAAAACAAGCATTGGCTTTTTATGGCGTGATTATCATTGCGATGCTGATTGGCCTATTTTTAAATTTCATCGGATTGGATCCGATCAAGATGCTGATTTATTCGGCGGTATTAAACGGCGTAATTTCTCCGTTTATGATTTTTTTCATTATTCGTTTGAGCGGTAGTGGAAAAGTGATGGGCAATTTCAAAAATAAAAAAATCGGCAACATTCTCGGCTGGAGCACATTTGTTTTAATAACGCTTGTCGGCGTCGGGGCGATTGTTTCCATTTTTGTCTGAAAATATGTTAAAATTGAATATGTAAATGAACTATAATGAAATTTTTGGAATTCTGGCGCCGGCAATTTCTTTTATCGCCTTCGTTCCGTATTTCAAATCAATCTTGCAAGGTAAGACCAAACCATCCGCCGCGTCTTGGTGGACTTGGGCAATTTTAGCTTTTGTCTCGGTTGGCAGTTCGTGGGCGGGCGGCGCGCCGTGGCCAGTGCTCATCTTGCCGGCTTGGCTGTGCGTTTCGCAATTGGCGGTGGCGATTCTTTCCATAAAATTCGGGGATAACAAATGGGATTGGAGAAATAAAATTTGCGTTCTTGGCGCATTGGTCGGCATTTTGCTTTGGGCGCTGACCGGCAATCCATTGCTCGCGCTCGGACTGTCCATTGTTTCCGACCTCTTCGCCTCAATGCCAAATTTCCGCCATGTTTTTCTGAATCCGGAACAGGAAGACAAGCTTGCCTGGAGCATCGGCTGGTTCTCGGCTGTCTTTGAAATTCTGGCGATAAAAAATTGGACTTTCGCCTCTTCCGGCTGGGCGATTTATTTTATTTTAAATATGACCGCCAGCTTGTATTTTTTGTATCGGAAGAAAAAGAAAA
>JBAPNK010000043.1:0-2914 GCA_049279095.1 Minisyncoccia bacterium | reverse complement strand
GCCGACGAAAACTTCGCCGTGCTCCGCCGGGCGGATCGTGCCGGCGTCGATATTCACATACATATCCGCTTTCATATTAGCCACCCGGTAGCCGCGCGACTGCAAAATTTTCCCGATCGAGGCGGCGGCAATACCCTTGCCCACGCTGGACATCACCCCGCCCACCACAAAAATGTATTTTGGATTTTTTGACATGTTTTATTTTAACTATTTATTCAAATATTTTCGCGCCGCCAAAAAACTCGAAATCACACCCAACAGTATACCCGATAATAAAATAATTGCAAAAATTCGCAAGAAATTGGAAAAATAATAATCGGAGATATTCAGACCGAGAAAATCGGTCATATGGCGGCCGAGCCAAAAACTCGCCGGCCAAAAAAGCAGCATCGTGATCAAGGAAGCGACCAGTCCATAAATCGCGCCCGCAATCATAAACGGTCCGCGCACATGGGCTTTGGAAGCCCCGACCAAACGCATCACGCCGATCTCTTCTTTGGAAATAAAAATGGTCAAGCGAATGGTGTTGAACGAAACAATAATAGAAATCAAAACCAAAAGCAAAGTCAAAAGCAAGCCGAGCTCCTGTGCGCCGCCTATGATCGTGTTCAGCCGGTCAATCACCATCTTGTTTTGGGAATAAGTCACCTTGTCAACAATCGAGGCGGAGCCGAAACCGAGCGTGCTGTCGGACTGCAGAAAATTCGCGATGTCGCCGTATTCCCCCACTGTTTTGGCTTTGACCTCTAAATATCCGCCGAGCGGATTGTCTCCAAGTTCATCGAGCGCGGCAATCGTGGGATAATCGTCTTCGTGCCGATCGCGGAAATTTTGCAGCGCGGCGTCCGCGCTGGTATATGAAACCGACGCCACTTCCGGCAATTGTTCGAGCGAAGTTTGCAAAGCCAAAATGCCGTCTTCCGGCGCGGTGGTGGTGAAATAAATCGTGACATCCACTTTGTTCTTGATTTGATCGAGCGAGAAATGCAAAACCGCCTGCAGAAGAATAATCAGAGTGATCACCGAAAGCGTGATCGTCATCACCAAAACAGCCGCCCAAGAAACAATTCCGCCTCTTTTGAAGTTCAAGAATCCGCCTTTGATAATTCTTTTGAAAGTGACTAGCGTCATAAATTAATTATACCTCTATTTATTGTGTTTGGTATCCTTGATAATTTTCCCGTTTTCCATTGTGATGACTCGCTTATTCACCGATTCAATAACTCCTTGGTTGTGCGTGGTCAAGATCACCGTCGTGCCGAGATCGTTTATTTTTTTCAAAATCTGGACGATTTCACGCGTGTTGACCGGATCCAAATTGCCGGTCGGCTCGTCGGCGATAATCAATTCCGGCTGGTTGATAATCGCCCGGGCGATCGCCAGCCGCTGCTGTTCGCCGCCGGACATCTGGTTCGGAAAATGATTCACCCGATGACCCAAATCCACCAATTCCAAAACATGGGGCACATCGCTTGCTATTTCTTCTTCCGTTTTGCCGACGGCTTCCATAGCGAAAGCGATATTTTCGTAAGCGGTTTTATTGGAGAGCAATTTGTAATCCTGGAAAACCATACCGATGCGCCGGCGCAATTTGGTCAAGTCTTTATTTCTTAATTTGTGCACATCGACTGATTCAAAAAAAACCGTTCCTTCGGATGGTTGCTCTTCCGCCAAAATCATTCTGGTCAGCGTAGTTTTGCCGGCGCCGGAATGCCCGACAATCGAAATAAATTCCCCCGCCTCAACCGTGAAAGTCACATTCATGAGCGCTGTCGCGTCTTTGTAGATTTTGGAAACATTGTTGAAGTAAATCACATTCTTATCTTATCATAGATTTTTCTCTGCCTCAATGAACATATCCAGGTCGCCCGCCAAAACGGCGTCGATATTGGAAGTTTCGGCGCCGGTGCGGTGATCTTTAACCATTTTATACGGATGCAAAACATACGAGCGAATCTGGCTCCCCCATTCTATTTCCGTAGATTTTTGTTTGAATATTTCTTCCACCGATTTTTTTTCATTTTGCGTTTTTTTGAAAATTTTGGCGCGCAAAATGTCGAGCGCGATCTCGCGATTCTGTTCTTGCGACCGTTCAGTCGAAGCGTGCGCGGAGAGGTTGGTCGGAATATGCACGATTCGCACCGCGGTTTCCCTTTTGTTCACGTTCTGCCCGCCCGGCCCGCCGGAACGGGAAAATTCTATTTTTAAATCCTCCGGCCGCAGAACGATATCCCGCTCCGCCAGCTTGGAAAATTTCGGCAAAACTTCCACCAAAGAAAAAGAAGTGTGCCGCAACTTTTTCGCGTCAAAAGGCGAAACGCGCACCAAGCGATGCACGCCAGATTCGTTCTTCAAGATGCCATAGGGACCAACCTCTCCCGACCTCACCCCCTGCCCCCTCTCCTTGTCAAGGAGAGGGGAAATCTCAAACGAAACACTCCGATACCCCTCATTTGGATTTTTATTTTCGTGAATCAAGAAAACTTCCCAGCCCTTTTTCTTGGCATATTTTTGATACATCGAAAAAAGCATAGCCGAAAAATCTTCGGCGTCGTCCCCGCCGGCGCCGGAAATGATCGTGACAATCGCGTTGCCGTTGTCGTATTTCCCGGCACCGGCTTTTTTATTTTTTAGTTCCGCCAATTCAGCAAGGACTACCCTTGCTGAATTTTTGTCGTTCCAAAAATCAGGGGCTTGCATTTCCACTTCCAGTTTTTTTATTTTTTCGTCTATCTCGTTTGTGTTTTTTTCCATGAGCCGCTGGGATGATTTGCACATCCGACCCACGAATTACGAATTCGTTGCTCTACTACCTGAGCTACAGCGGCATAAAAAACTGGAGCCGTTAATCAGATTTGCACTGATGACCTTCGTCTTACCAAGACGATGCTCTACTACCTGAGCTATAACGGCA
>JBAPNK010000042.1:0-7582 GCA_049279095.1 Minisyncoccia bacterium | reverse complement strand
TTCCTTTTGCCAACAATATCTATACCGGCGAAGGCGGCACCCATGTGACCGGTTTCAAAACGGCGTTAACGAGGACGCTTAATACTTACTGCAAGAAGCGGGAGATGATGAAAGAATCCGAAGGCGGTTTCACCGGCGAAGATGTTTTGGAGGGTTTGACGGCGGTAATTTCCGTGAAACTTCGCGAGATTCAATTTGAAGGGCAGACTAAGGCAAAGTTGGGAAGTATGGAGGCGCAGAGCGCGGTCGGAACTGTGTTTGGCGAGGCGTTTGCGAATTTTTTGGAAGAAAATCCGGACGAGGCTAAGGCCATAATCAACAAGTCGATTCTGGCTTTGAAGGCCCGTAAAGCGGCCAAAGCCGCCAAGGATTCGGTGCTTCGAAAAGGCGCGCTCGAAGGTATGACTTTGCCGGGCAAGTTGGCTGATTGCCAAAGCAAGAACGCCGAGGATTCTGAATTATTTTTAGTGGAAGGAGATTCGGCTGGCGGCAGCGCCAAACAAGGCCGCGATCGCCGAACGCAGGCGATTTTGCCTTTGCGCGGAAAAATTCTGAATGTGGAGCGCGCGCGCATTGATAAAATGCTGGCTTCCAAAGAAGTGAAATCTCTGGTTATTGCGATGGGTACTTCGATTGGCGACACTTTTGATCTGGAAAAAATGCGTTATCATAAAATAATCATCGCGACCGATGCCGATGTTGACGGCAGTCATATCAGCACTTTACTCCTGACTCTTTTTTACCGATATTTCCGAGCGGTGATTGACGCCGGATATATTTACATTGCCCAGCCGCCGCTTTATAAAATAAAAAAAGGCAAGGAAATTTCTTACGCTTACACCGATGAGGAGAAGTTGAAAATTATTGGAAAAAATAATGATGCGAATAAAATACAGGAATTGGAAATAGAATCTGCCGACTTGCCCGCCGAAGCAGAAGCGGAGGAGGGAGTTGAATCTAAATCCCAAAAAATTCACATTCAAAGATATAAAGGTTTGGGCGAAATGAATCCCGAAGAGCTTTGGGAAACAACAATGGATCCGGCGCATCGCATCTTGAAAAAGGTGATGATCAACGACGCCGAAGAAGCCAACAAGATTTTCGATATTCTCATGGGTTCCGAAGTTCCACCCCGCAAATCTTTCATCCAGTCTAATGCTAAGTTAGCGGAGATAGATATCTAAATATTTTTTCTCTACGATTTATTAGTATATCATATATGATACACTAAGGAATTTTTATTTTTAAAAACGAAAATGATTTTTACCTAATATTTATTGATACAAGAATTTCCATCGTCCACGGCCAGCAACGGGAGGCAAGCCGGCTTTTAAAATTTTCTCCAAAATTTTCCAGATTTCCCCATCTTCTTTTTTGATTGCCTTAAGCAGCGAAGAATACCTGCCCCTGTCGTACTTGGCGGACATTCGAGAAACGGTTGCCGGGCTCATATGAAGCGCTTCGTAGATATAAGAAGTCGGGACATCTTTGGATAAAAGATAAATGACTGCGAATCTTTTGGCCAGCATTATTTTCTCGGTATAAGTCAAAAAGTCATTCAAGAAAAATTTTGTCCAAGACTTTTGGGCGGATTTTTGGAGCGCCGAGGCAAACTCGTCGTAGAGTTTTTGTAAATGTTCTTTTTTTAGTTTTCTATATGAAACATGCGGCATAAAATTTACTACAGCTTATTTTCTTAGTATATCATATATGATAGTCTAAAAAAGTGGAAAATTTATTGGCGGAGATCGATATCTAAAATATCGAGGACTACCCTCGATATTTTTATTTCTTATTCTTAATTTCTTCCAAAAGTTTTTTCAATAATTCTTCTTTAGAAATTTGTCCGAGCGCTCCGGCATCGCGGGATTCCAGGGTGACTTTTTCGCTTGCGATTTCTTTGTCGCCGATGACTAGCCAGTAGGGGATTTTGTTGTTTTTGGCGTCGCGGACTTTGCCACCCAGGTTTCCATCTTGATCATCCAATTCTGCGCGGATGTTGTTTTCTTTTAACATGTCAAAGATGCCCTTTGACATTTCATTATGTTGCGTGCGTACGGGGATGACTTTCACTTGCACCGGCGCGAGCCAAAGAGGGAAGTTGCCGGCAACATGTTCTATAAGTATGGACAAGAATCTATCAATAGAGCCCATAATCGCTGCATGAATCATAACTATCCTTTCTTTTTCTCCTTTTTCGTTTACGCACGTGAGGTCAAATCTTTCCGGTTGATTCATGTCTAGTTGAATTGTGGCTACTTGCCACTGTCTACCGAGCGAATCTGTAGCCATAAAGTCCAGTTTTGGTCCATAAAACGCTGCTTCGCCAACACCTTCAAAAAACTCCGTTTTGCGTTCTTGTGCAAGTTCTCTCAATACAGATTCGGCGTGTTTCCAACTTTTTGTGTCGCCTAAGTATTTTTCTGGATGTTCAGGGTCATGCAGAGACAAACGAAGTTTTAAATTAAACCCGAAAGATTTGTAAAATGGTTCAACTACTTTGTCCCAAATTTCTCCTAATTCTTTTTTAACTTGTACCATTCTGCAAAATACATGAGCATCATCTTGGGTAAAAGCACGTACGCGAGAAAGACCAGAAAGTTCTCCTGTTTGCTCATCACGATAGCAGGTAGTTGAATTGGCGTATCTTTGCGGTAATTCTTTATAGCTCCATTGCTTGCGATCAAAAATCTGAATATGGTGCGGACAATTCATTGGCTTCATTGCAAATTCGTGCCCTTCTCTTGTGGTTATTCTAAATAACTCATTCTTAAACTTATCCCAATGTCCGCTTTTTTCATACAGCTCCCTTTTGGTTATATGCGGGATTTCAACTTTCATATAATCAAGTTTTTTACGAAGTTCCCAAATATAATCATCCAAAAGATTTCTCAAAATTGTTCCTTTTGGCGTCCAGAGAGGAAGTCCGCTTCCAACCAGTTCAGAAAATACAAAAAGATCTAATTCTTTCCCCAATTTCTTGTGATCTCTTTTCTCAGCTTCTTCGCGCTGTATTAGATACGCCTCCAATTCTTCCTTGGTTTCGAAAGCCAAGCCGTAAATACGGGTCAGCATTTTATTTTTCTCATCTCCGCGCCAATAGGCTCCGGCAACGCGGTCGAGCTTGAAACTTTTTGGATCTATTTTTGATGGCGGCAAATTATGACCGCCCTTGCACAAATCCACAAATCCGCCACAAGTGAAAAATGTCAGAGTTTTGTTTTCTTTTGCAAATTCTTCCGCCAGTTCTATTTTGTATTTATTCCAAGCAAACTCTTTTTTAACTTCATCAAGCGTGACTACTTTTTTTGTCCACTCATTCCATTGTGGCAAAAGCTCGCGCATTTTGGCTTCGATTTTTGGCAAATCTGTGTCGGATATTGGTTTTGACATTTCAAAGTCTTGATAGAAACCGTTTTCAATCGCCGGACCGATGGCGTTTTGCGAGCCATGGTAAAGCTCGCGTACGGCAGCAGCTAGTAGGTGTGAAAGTGAATGTCTAATGCCCTCCAATTTTTCTTTGTCCATAGTTTACATACTATCATAAATATGCTAGCATGAAAACATTATGGTAGTTCGAATGAGACACACAAAATCGCATACGGCAAACAGGCGTTCGCATCACGCTTTGGCGGCGACGAGTTTTACCAAGTGCGAAAATTGCCAAGCTTTAAAAAGACGTCACACCGTTTGCTCTTCTTGCGGATTTTATCGCGGAAAAAAGATTTTAGATTTGGTAAAAAAGGCTGAGAAAAAGCAAAAGAAATTGAAGGCGAAAAAAGCGGAAGCGGAAAAATAAACCCTCGTTTATTAATTTATGGCTAACAGGCACCTTTCCAGATCAATAGTTCTTCAGACTCTTTTTGAGTGGGACTTCTCTTTGCGGGATAAAAAAAACAACGAATCAGACATTAAAGAAACTTTAAAAAGGAATTTAAAAGAATTCGCTCCCGGATTCGAGGATGACGCTTTTGTTTTTGCGCTCTTGGAACAAGTGTTGAAAAAACGCCAAGCGGTTGATGAAATAATCGAAAAGGCCGCGCCGGATTGGCCGCTCGATAAAATTTCCATTGTGGACCGGAATATTTTGCGGATCGGCCTGACCGAACTTCTTTTCGGCGATCGCAAAGAAGTGCCGCCGAAAGTGGCGATCAATGAGGCGATCGAATTGGCGAAAAGTTTCGGCGGAGAAAATTCCGGCAAGTTTGTCAACGGCGTTCTGGGCGCCGTGTATAAAGAAATAGGCGAACCCGGCCGGGAACAAATTAGTCAGAAAAAAAAACAAGCCGATCCGATTGATGTCGCAAAATTGCCGGTTGAAAAAAAAGGCGGAGCGATTGTTTATGCCGAAAAGGACGGGCAAACTTTGTTTGCCTTAGTGCATGATGTTTTCGGATATTGGACTATTTCCAAGGGAAGTATTGAAGAGGGAGAGAATGAAGAAGAAGCAACGATCCGGGAAATTAAAGAAGAAATTGGGTTAGATATCAAAATAGAAGAAAAATTGGGTGAAAATGAATATGTCGCCAATCATCCGCAAAAAGGCAGAATTTTGAGAAAAGTGGCGTATTTTTTAGCCAAGAGCATATATCAAGAATTGGTTTTGGAAAAGTCCACCGGACTCGACAATGCCCGCTGGTTTCCGCTTTCGGCCATTCCGGAACTTCGGATTTATAATGACATTATTCCATTAATAGCGAAAGCGGTGGAGATTATTAGTAAGCATTAGACCTCACCTCAACTAACTATATGATTAATTTTTCAAATTTTGAGAAAAAAATAAAAGTAATTTTTAAAGACAAGAAAATGCTGGAACAAGCTTTCACGCATCGTTCTTATATCAATGAAAATCCGGGCATAAAAACTTCGCATAATGAACGACTGGAATTCTTGGGCGACGCGGTGCTGGAATTAATCGTGACCGATTTTCTTTATAAAAAATATCCGCAATATGCCGAAGGAGAATTGACCGCGCTTCGTTCGGCGCTCGTCAACGCGATTATTATTTCTGAAATTGCCGGCAATATCGGCATGAATGATTATTTGCTTTTATCCAAAGGCGAAGCGAAAGATTTCGGCAAAGCGCGGCAGTATATTTTGGCGAATACTTATGAAGCGCTCGTCGGGGCGATGTATTTGGATGCCGGCTATGAAGTGACGAATAAATTTATTGTCAAAACCCTTTTGCCGAAAACCGAAGAAATTGTGAATAAAAAGCTTTGGCGCGACGCGAAATCTCTGGTGCAGGAAAAAGCGCAGGAATTCGTTTTAGTCACTCCGTCATATAAAGTTTTACAGCAATCCGGTCCAGATCACGACAAACATTTCACCGTCGGCATTTATTTCGGAAATAATTTAATTGCCGAAGGCAAAGGCAAAAGCAAACAGGAGGCCGAACAATCTGCCGCTCTCAATGCGCTCAAAATAAAAAATTGGCTGGATTAGCCCGGAAGTAGATTTTGAGATAGATTATGTTCTACATTTATTGCTTAGAAAGTAAAAAATATGATGAGTTATATTTTGGTTATACAAAAGATCTTAAGCGTAGATTAAAAGAACATAATCAAGGGTTAAATTTTTCGACAAAAAGATATATGCCATGGAAGTTAATATATTACGAGGCGTGTTTAAATGAAAATGACGCAAAGCGTCGTGAAAAATATTTAAAAACAAGTACAGGACGAAGAATGTTTAGAAGAAGAATTATAGAGTATATCAAAAACGAGTCGAAAATTTAACAATCTCAAAACTCACTTCCGGGTTAGGCTATTCACAATTTGTGTTAAAATATATTTATGCAAAGCGAAACTAAAATCTGTCAAAACTGCCAAAAAGATTTCCTCATCGAGCCGGACGATTTTGGCTTTTATGAAAAAATAAAAGTCCCGCCGCCGACCTGGTGCTCAGAATGCAGACTTTTGCGTAGGATGATGGGCACAAATGAAAGAGTTCTTTATTACAGAACTTGTGATTTATCTAACGAGAAAATTTTAAGTATGTATCCTACCAATACGCCGTTTCCAGTTTACCATCCAGCCGAATGGTATAGCGACAAGTGGGATTCCTATGAATATGGACAAGAATATGATTTTTCTAGACCATTTTTTGAACAATTACATGAATTACAAAACAAAGTTCCTCGCATGGCTTTAGTGCACCAAGGTAATTCTGTGAATAGTGAATATACGCACAGAGCGCATGACATGAAAAATTCTTTTATGGTTTTTCGAATGAGCGGCAGTATAGATTCCTTATATTGTTATGTTGGGAGAAATATCACCGACTGTGCTGATTGTTTTAGCATTTGGGATTGCGAATTGTGCTACGAATCCATAGACTGCAACAATTGCTATAAAACAAGATTTTCGCAAGAAAGTCATAACTGTAGAGATTCATTCTTTTTGTATTCGTGCAGAGATTGTTCCGATTGTGTCGGCTGCGTTAATTTAATAAGTCAGTCTCATTGCATCTTTAATGAAAAATACAACAGAGAAGAATATCAAGAAAAATTAAAAGAACTTAAACTTAATACCTTTTCTGGTATTTCCGCATTCACGGATCAATTTGAGGAGTTTAGGAAAAAATTTCCAATAAAATCTACCCATTCCCTTAAAGCATATAATTCTTCTGGCAACTGGCTTGTAAATTGTCAAAATGTAAAGGATTCTATCGGTTGCATAGATGTGAAAGATGGCAAATATCTTTTTTGGGTTTTTAATGCGGAAGATTGCATGGATTATTTTCAATGGGGAAATAATGCGGAACTTGTTTACGAGTCGGAAAATTGCGGTATAAATATTTCCCGCATTTATTTCTGCAATCAATGCTGGATGGGAGCGCACGATCTATTTTATTGCGATTCGTGTCCTGGCTCTGGCAATTGTTTTGGTTGCGTAGGGTTAAAGAAGGGAGAATATTCAATTTTGAATAAAAAGTATAGTAAAGAAGAGTATGAAAAACTTGTTCCCAAAATCATTGAGCAGATGAAGGAAATGCCTTATGTCGACAAGCAGGGTATTAAATATAGTTTTGGAGAATATCTTCCTAGTGAACTTTCTCCTTTTGCTTATAATGAAACAGCCGCAATAGATTTTTATCCAATTAGCGAAGAAGAAGCAAAAATTCAAGGTTATAAATGGAAAAAAAGAGAGAAAAGAAACTACCAGGTGACTATAAAAAGCTCTGGTTTGCCGGAAACAATAAAAGAAGTAGATGATTCTATCCTACAAGAAGTAATAGAATGTTCGGAAAAAGATAAACTTTATTCCGTGGGAGCTTATAAGATAACTCAAAATGAACTAAATTTTTACCGTAAGATGGATTTGCCTTTACCCAGAGCTTGCTTTAATGTGCGTCATACTCGCAGGCTTGCCAAGCGTAAGTTTATCAAAATTATAAAACGGCATTGTTCCAAGTGTAAAAAAGAAGTAGAGACAGTTTACCCAGAATCCTATGCGCCAATATTGTATTGCGAAAAATGTTATCAGCAGGAAGTGTATTAAATATGCTACCCCCGTAGTAGATTTTGACAAGGCTCCGACTTGGGTCGGAGCAAACTTGTTTATTGTCAAAACTCACTACG
>JBAPNK010000041.1:0-4816 GCA_049279095.1 Minisyncoccia bacterium | reverse complement strand
TGTTTGAGTTGTATAAAAAATACAAATAATCAAAAATAGCCTTAAAATACTCATTTTAATAGGTTATCCACAAAATTTTGTAGAAAAGCTTGCAATTTTGGCTGTTGTCTGCTAACCTATAGTTAGTCGAATTAACAGTCAAAATATATAAAAAAAGATGATCCATTCATTTTCTTGCAAGAATTTCTATTCATTCAAAGAGCTAACCACTCTTGATTTCGAGGTTAATAATAATGCCCCGAAAAGTAATGGGTATTTTCCGACCAATAAGAAGTCCGACATTCGTCTTTCAAAAGTTGAGACAGTTGTCGGACCAAATGCATCTGGCAAAACAAACTTACTTAAAGTTTTGCCATTTTTGAAATGGTTGATTCTAGATTCATTCAATGAAAAACCGAATGATCTGATTGTGGTGCAGTCTTTTGCTTTTGGTGACTCAAAAGAACAACCAACGGAACTTTCTGTTGTATTTGAAGTTAATGAAAAAGTATATACATACGCATTTACTATGGACAAGCAACGAATTCTTTCAGAAGAATTATCCGCAACTGGTTTTGTTAAAGAAAAAAAAGGAAATAAAAAGCTTTTCACACGAAATTGGAACAATTTAACAAATCACTATATTCTTGAAGACGAAAATTTTAATTTACCGAATGGTTTTAAACATCTTCTTCGTTCCAATGCAAGCGTGATTGCAAGCGCATTTCGATTAAATCACAAAGAGAGCCAAGATATTGCAAAATTTTGGCAACAAATTGAGACTAATGTTATTGAAGCCGGTTGGATTGGCGATCATATGTTGCCAAGTAAAATTCCTCAATGGTTTGAAGCCTTGGTTTTTTATAGTGACAATCAAGCGCTAAAAAAAGAAGCTGAAAAATTGCTGTCCCGCTTTGATCTTGGCTTAAATGGTATTATTTTCGAAAAAGAAAAAACCGGAAATAATTTAACAATTAAAAATGTGCAAGCAAAACACTTATTTAATGGCAAGGAGCAAACTCTGCCAATTATTTATGAATCTTCGGGGACTAAACAACTTTTTATTATTTTAAAAACAATTTTGCAGGCGCTAGAAAATGGAAGTGTTGCAATTGTCGATGAATTTGATGTCAATTTACACCCCGAAATGGTAATAGCGCTTTTTGATTTATTTATTCATCCCGAAACAAACCCCAAGAATGCTCAACTGCTTTTAAGTACTCACAGCCATATGATTTTAAGCAAGCTTGATAAATATCAAATTATTTTAGTTGAAAAAGATTTTAATGGCATAAGTGAAGCTTGGCGATTGGATGAAGTATCGGATGTGCGTTCTGATGAAAATTATTATTCAAAATATATTGCTGGAGCATATGGCGCTGTCCCTAAAATATAAAATATATGTCGCGAACAAATCCTTATAAGAAAAAACGTCACAGTGCTAACAGAACTTTGTTGATGTATGGTGAAGGGCTTGGCGAGGAGATGTTTTTGAAATATTTGCGAGGACTATATTCTTATGGCAGTGGAGTAGCAGTAACTATACGTAATGGCAGAGGAGGTAACGCAGTAAGCATAATTATCAATGCGGTAAATGAACCCGGCGCTTTTGATCGCAGGATTGTAATTTTAGATAATGATAAAAGTGAGCAAGAAATGAATTGCGCACGAACAGAAGCGCTACAAAAAGGAATAGAACTTTTTGAAAATTCTCCATGCCTAGAAGCAATCCTCTTGGCAATTTTAAGACCCAAGCAATCTTTTTCAAATAAGACTTCTGCGTGGTGTAAAAGTGAATTTGAATCAAATTACCTAGATAAGAAAAAGAGAATAGAACTTGGTGGATATGATAAAATTTTTCCTCAAAATATACTTGATATCCAACGAGCAAATATTTCAGAACTCGATGCAATTATTTCTTTAATGCAAAATAAATAACTAATTTATCTATAAAAAAATATCTTAACCAGTAAAACTGCTTCCTTTTTTCTTTCAAATTCTTTATAATGAAAATATGTCATTCTCACGAGTCTATTCCGCGCAAACACATTTACTGAAAGGCAAAATTGTCACGATTGAAGTGGACATTACCAAAAAAACTTTGCACGCTTTTACAATTGTCGGCTTGCCGGACAAAGCGGTGGACGAATCCAAAGACCGGATGAGCTCGGCTTTGAAAAATTCCGGCTTCAAGTCCCCGAAAAATCAAAATCAGAAAGTGGTCATTTCTTTGTCGCCGGCGGATTTGAAAAAAGAAGGTCCGTATTTTGATCTGGCGATCGCGCTCGCGTATCTGCTTTCTGGGAAAGAAATAGATTTTGATCCGAAAGGAAAAATTTTTCTGGGAGAACTTTCTTTGAATGGCGAATTGCAGCTGATCAAGGGCGTTTTGCCGCTAGCCGAGCAGGCCTTGCGCGAGGGTTATAAAGAAATTTTTGTACCAATTATGAATGCGCAGGAAGCGGCATTGGTGAAAGGAATTACCGTCTATGGCGCGCGGACTTTGAAAGAAGTGATTGATCATTTACATAAAGTTAAATACGACCGCAAGGGCGCGCCGCTTGTAGCGGCGCGCCCCAAAATTTCTCCGCAAAAACCGACGGAAATAATTCATAAAAACAAAACTCACGACATAGATTTTTCTGATATCAAGGGACAAGAGAGCGCCAAAAGGGGATTGGAAATCGCTGCGGCCGGCGGACACAACATCGCGCTTTCCGGTCCGCCGGGTACCGGCAAGACGATGCTCGCCAGAGTTTTTTCCCACATTTTGCCCGAACTTGGCAACGATGACATTTTGGAAATCACCGGCATTCATTCCATCGTCGGCTTGCTGGAAGATTCTTTGGTGACCGAACCGCCATTTCGCGCGCCGCATCATACGGCGAGCTATGTTTCGATGATTGGCGGAGGGACAAACCCAAAGCCGGGCGAAGTGACGCTCGCGCACAAGGGAGTTTTGTTTTTGGATGAATTTCCGGAATTTGAAAAAAGAGTTTTGGAAGCTCTGCGTCAGCCGCTCGAAGACAATATCGTTTCGATTTCCCGGGCGCGCGGCTCGGCGATTTTCCCGTCCAATTTTATTTTAATCGCGGCGATGAATCCGTGTCCTTGCGGAAATAAGGGTAATAAAGACAAAAATTGTATTTGCAAACCGAACGATCTGGAAAGATACTCGCGTCGGATTTCCGGACCGATTATCGATCGGATCGATTTGTGGGTGACGGTCGGCAATGTGGATTATAAAAAATTGAGCGACGAAGTCGTCCGAAGTGAACGAACGCATACTATAAAAGATAGAGTAAAAAAAGCGCGAGCCATTCAAGAAAAAAGATTCTCTGCTAAGAATGCAAAAAATTCTTCTCGGGTTTTGAAAACTAACAGCGATATGAATGTCAAAGAGCTTGGCATTTTCGCTCCGCTCTCGCCCGATGTGAAAGAGCTTTTAAACGACAGCGCCGAGAGATTAGCCTTGTCGGCGAGAGCGTATCATAGGGTCATAAAAATCGCCCGCACCATCGCGGATTTGGAAAATTCCAAGAACATCGAAGCGAATCATATTTTAGAAGCGTTGCAATATCGGCCGAAAGTGAGTTCATAACATAAATAAGCTGTTAATCCGTTAAAAGAAAATATTTTTGAGTTAATCGCAAAATCAAAATTTGAATAACCGAAACAGCTAGCTATTTATTTTTAATAAGCGCATAGTTGGCTCGGAGGTGTCCATGAAAGTTTATGGGCACAAACAGCAGTTTTGCGTCTCCTGCAAAAAGGAGACGCTGCATTTCCTCCTCGCGGAGGAGAGCAAGGTGTTCGTGTGTCGCCACGAATACCTTCAGCTCCTGCGAACGCAGCAGGAGCAAAAAAATCTCCACATCGTGGAGAGAAAGGAGGCCGCATGAGTTTTTTAAGGGGGTTGAGTCGCAAACGCGCTCGCCCCCTTTTCTATTTTCGACTAGGTCCGACCTAGTCTTTTTTGGTTATCCACAGCCTGCATTTGACAAGTGAACGCTCGTTCACTTATACTATTTAAGTCGGGTAGGGGTAAAATTTATTAATTAAAATTATAAAACAATGTCTCAATCACAATATTTAAATATGCTGGAAAAAGAAATCCAGAAAATCAATCACAAGATTGATTTGAAAATTATTCAGGGCGAAAATTATTTGAAGGAAGCGCGCGATCATAAATTGCTTATCAAAAAAGTTCGCTATCATTCGCGCCGGAATTTTTTCAAAAACCTTGTCAATAAATTTTTTCCGGTCTTTGCAAAATTTCAATTCTAGTTAAAAATAATGAGAAACGCTTATCAGATAAAATTAGAAGCTTTTTACGGAGAAAATAAACGGATGCCGAGTTATTCCGAGATGCTGAAGCTCTTCGGCTTCAAATCCAAAAATGCGGTCTTTCGGGTGGTGGAAAAATTAATCGAAGCGGGAATGGTTGCCAAAGATCATTTGGGCAGGCTGGTTCCGACCCAAGATTTTTCGGAAAATGCGGGCAGTGTGCCCATGCTCGGCTTTGTCACCGCGGGTTTTCCGGCGACCGTGGAAGAAGAACTGGCGGACACGGTAAATTTGGATGAGATGTTGATAAAAAATAAGCCAATCACTTATATGCTGGAAGTGGATGGCGATTCAATGATTGACGCGCATATAGAAAAAGGGGATATGGTGTTGGTGGAGAAAAGGGCGACAGCCAAAGACGGCGAAATCGTTATTGCCGAAGTGGACGGAGAATTTACGATGAAATATTTTAGGGAGCAAGGAAATAAACGCTGGCTCGAACCGGCGAATAAAAATTACCAGCCGATTTATCCGGAGCATTCCCTAAATA
>JBAPNK010000040.1:0-2328 GCA_049279095.1 Minisyncoccia bacterium | reverse complement strand
ATACGGCAAGAAGCGCTTCAATATTTCAAATTTGAATCGGAGTTGCCGGTTATTGTGGTTTTGGGAGGGTCGCAAGGCGCGGAAATTATCAACAACACCATCTTGGACGCCTTGCCGAGATTGATTAAAAATTATCAAATCATCCACCAAACCGGTCTGAAAAATTTTAAAGTTGTGTCCGGACAAGCAGAAGTTGTTTTGGTTGGCGAAAAATACAAGCCCCGATATCTGCCGATCGCTTACTTAGGTCCGCTCCAAATGAAAATGGCGGCCGGCGCGGCAAGCTTGATTATTTCTCGCGCCGGTTCGACTTTGTTTGAAATAGCATCTTGGGGCGTGCCTTCGATTTTAATTCCTTTTTCTAATTCCAACGGAGATCATGCGAGAAAAAACGCTTTCAACTACGCGCGAGCCGGAGCCTGCAAAGTGATCGAGGAAGCGAATATGAAAGCCAATATTTTAAGTTCGGAAATTGAAAGAATTTTGGCGGACCCAAAGGGCTGTGAGCAAATGGCGAAAAATGCCAAAGCATTCAGCAAACCCGGCGCGGCGGAAAAAATCGCGCGAGAATTGGTGGACATTGCTTTGAGCCATGAGAAATAAATGCTAAAATGTATTTATGTCCGAAAAAGTTGTAACCAGATTCGCGCCGAGTCCGACAGGATTTATCCATGTGGGCAATGTGCGCACTGCCCTTTATGCTTGGCTTTTGGCCAGAAAAAATAACGGCCAATTTATTTTGCGGATTGAAGACACAGACCAAAAGAGGGAAGTGGCGGGATCATTGGAACACATTAAAAAATCACTCAAATGGCTCGGACTGGATTGGGATCAAGGACCGGATGTCGGCGGACCTTATGAGCCTTATATTCAATCGGAAAGATTAAAGCAACTGGATATTTACAAAAAATATGCCGAAAAATTAATTGAGAGCGGCTATGCATATGCCGATACGAGCGAAGAAGAAAAACTTGAAGAACTTAGGAAAAAAGCCGAGGTGGACAAAAGACCATTTTTATATCGGGAATATAGACCAGAAAACCCACCTGAGTGGAAAGCTGGCATACCGCTTCGTTTTAAAATTAAAGAATTAAAACGCACAATTTGGCAGGACGCGGTGCGTGGAGAATTATCCGCCGGGCCGGAAGCCTTGGACGATTTTATTTTAATCAAAAGCGATGGCTATCCAACATATAATTTTGCTCACATTGTGGATGACATCGAAATGGGCGTGACCCATGTCGTGCGCGGGCAAGAATTTATTTCCTCGATGCCGAATTATATCGCCGTGTACGAAGCGCTCGGAGCGAAAGAACCCGTTTATGTCACCACTCCGCCGATTATGGGCAAAGAAGGCAAAAAAAAGCTCGGCAAACGCGACAGCGCCAAAGATATTTTGGATTACGAAAGGGAAGGCTATCTTCCTGAAACTATGATAAATTATCTGGCCTTTCTGGGTTTCAATCCTGGCGGAGAAAAGGAAATATATTCTAGAGAAGAATTAATTTCTGTTTTTGATTTGAATAAAGTTCAATCTTCCGGAGCTAAATGGGATGACGAAAAACTGGATTGGATGAACAAGGAACATATGAAATTATTATCTTCCGAAGAAATAGAAAAAAATATTTTTGAAAGGTTGCCAGAAAATATGAGAAATAAAGAACTGGTCCCTTTAATTTTTGAAAGAATTTCCAAATGGGGAGATGTAAAAAATGTGCTGGAAGAATTTTCTTATTTGTTTGGCAATTTAAAAGATCTCAACCAAAACCTTATTTGGAAAAAACTGGATAACGACATAGAAAAATTCGAAAAAACTTCTGAATACTTACAAAAAGTTTTCAATTTACTAGAAGTAGTAGATGTAAACGAATGGACATACGAATCATTGAGGAATGCTGTTTGGAATTATGCTGAAAGTATTGGAAAAGGAAATGTCTTATGGCCGATGAGATTTGCTCTATCTAGGGTTGAAAAATCGCCGGATCCAATTAAACTTGCAGAACTTCTAGGAAAATCTCTTTCTCTCGAAAGAATTGAAAGTGCTATTAAATTCTTAAGAGGTATTACTAAAATTACTATATATACAAAAGATTTTTTTAAAGACCTTCCCATTGACCTAATTCATAGTACACATGCAATAAATAATAGCTCTACACCTAACAGCTTATTTACAAATAAAAACTAATTTGTTATAATAGTTATATGCTAAAAGTAAATTTCTTTCATGTTTGCGAAAATGCGATTGTGGAACAGGGGAGCGGAAATCTTTCGATTATAGGCGTTTTTGAAAATATTAACGCGCAGAATTTTCCGGCAATGCATCCGGTG
>JBAPNK010000039.1:0-19820 GCA_049279095.1 Minisyncoccia bacterium | reverse complement strand
ACTTTGGCTTCGATCTGGCGGATGCGTTCGCGGGTCACGCCGAATTCTTCCCCGACTCTTTCCAGCGTGTGCTGAATGCCATCCAAAAGTCCGTAACGCATTTCCAAAATTTTTCTTTCTTTCGGATTGAGTTCGCTTAAAACTTCCCGAATCTGGTCGGAAAGAATCCGGCGGGAAGCTTCCTGGTCCGGACGGAGAATTTTATCGTCCGGAATAAAATTCTCCAAGGTGGATTTGTCATCATCGTCCCCAACCGGTTGCTCGAGCGACACCGTCTCTTGGGAAATATTTTCAATCGTGTGAATTTTTTCCACCGGTAGGCCCATCTCGGTGGCGATTTCTTTGGCCAGCGGCTCGCGGCCGAGATCTTGCGACAAGCGGCGATAAGTTTGCTTGTATTTGGAAATCGTTTCTACCATATGCACCGGAATGCGGATAGTTCTGCTTTGATCCGCCAGAGCGCGGGTGATGGACTGGCGAATCCACCAAGTCGCGTAAGTGGAAAATTTGAAACCCTTAGTCCAATCGAATTTTTCCACCGCTTTGAATAAGCCTAAATTCCCTTCCTGAATCAAATCGAGCAGGGTTAAATTGGAACTGCGACCGACATATTTTTTGGCGATGGAAACAACCAGACGCAAATTGGCGCGCGCCAATAAATTTTTCGCTTCCTCGTCGCCAAGAGCAATCCGTTTGGCCAGATCTTTTTCGTCGCTGGCGTGAATCAGCGGATACTGCCCGATTTCTTTCAAATACATTTGAATGGAATCGTGCATCGCGCTTTTGTTCAAGTCCTTGTCGTTTAGGTCGTTGTCCAGATTCAGCAAGTTGCCGCCTTCAAGCACATCGATCGAGGCGACGGCGAATTTTTCGTAAAGCTCGTCCAAAAACAAAATGTTGTTCTCAATGTCGGGAAAAGTTTTCAAAATTTCATCGTAAGTGATAAAACCGCGCTTGCGTCCTTTTTCGATCAGCAGATCCGCCAGCCGATTTAATTCTTCGGTTTTCTTTTCGGCGGAAGATATTTTTTTTGTTTTCGCTTTTTTCTTTGAAGTTTTTACTTTCTTGACTTTTTTTGTTTTCTTTTTAACTTTTGTTTTTTTGTTTATTTTTTTGTTTTTATTTCTTTTTTTCATGTTTTTGTTTATTTAAATTTTGAATTGCTAATAAAAGTTCTTTTTCTATGTCTTTATTTTTTGTAATGCGAAGCTCTTGCATTTTCCGCAGCAGCTCTTCATTTATTTTTTCTTCCTCCAAATTGGCAAGCAATTCTCCTATGTCTTTCTCTAAATTCTCGCTATTTCCATAAAAAACTTCGGCTTCAAAAATTAAATCATTTCCAGAGTCTTTATATTTTTCCAAAATTTGACCGAGAGATTTTTCCAGTTCTTTATTTTTTTTCCAGAGCGCAATGCCGAGCAACTTCCGTTCAATATAGGTTTTTTTTCCGACGCTTTCGGTCGGAATCCCGACTCCTCCGACAGAGTTGTCTGAGAGTGTCGGGACATATTTTAATTCCTGTTCGATTTTTCTTAAATCATCCTGCAAGGCATTTTCCGGTATTCCCGACTGATCGCTGATTTTTTTTAGAAAATAATTTTTTTCGATTGAACTGGAGAGCGCGTCCACAAAAGGCAATATTTTTTCTTTTATTTCTTTGCCAGCTTTGCGCGTGTCGTTTTTGCAATTTTTCAAAATTTTATTCAAAAGAAATTCTATGAGATGTTTGGAATTTCTGATCGCTTCGCGCCAAGCGTCCGCGCCCTGCGGACCTTCAGGTAGGCCGTTTCCGGATATCAAATCCGCCGGATCAATTCCTTCCGGCATCTCCACCACCTTTACATCCATCCCCAAAGAAAGCGCGATTTTTCCGGCCCGGATAGTCGCGCTGGCGCCCGCTTTGTCGGCATCGAAAGCCAGCACAAGATTTTCCGAAAGGCGCCTTATGAGCCCTAGATTACTTACAACATTTTCTTTTGACATAGTTGCGTCGGATAAGGCAGTGCCGGAAGTGGCGACTGTATTTTTATACCCAGCTTGGTGAGATAAAATCAAATCCATCTGGCCTTCGACCAAAATGGAAAAATTATTTTTGCGGATTGAATCTTTGGCTTTGTCTATTCCGTATAAAACGGCGTGCTTGCTGAAAATCGGCATCTCGGGACTGTTTAGATATTTGGCTCCAGCCTTCGCTAAAGCTTCGGCGGACAAGCCGACTTCCAAAAGCCTGCCGGAAAAAGCAATCGCTCGTCCGCTCGAATCATTAATCGGAAACATTATTCGCCCGCGGAACCTGTCATACATCGCTTTCGTTTTATCCTCCGGTCTTTTTGCTAAACCAGCTTTTTCTATTTCTACATCAGTAAAACCTTGCCTACCGGCAGGCAGGTTTTTTGCTTTTAAATAATCATAAAGTTTTCGCCAGTCAAGAATAGCAAAACCAATTCTGAAATCTTTGATGCTTTTTTCATTTAGCCCGCGAGACTTTAAATATTCTAGCGCCTCTTTATTATTTTGAAGATTATTTTCAAAATATTTAGTAGCTTCTTCCATTACCTCATACAATCTTTCTTTTTCATTCTGTATTTCTTCTTTGACTTCTTTTTGTTCCCGGCTATAAACTTCGAGTGTTACTCCGGCCCTGTCGGCTAAAAGTTTTAACGCGCCTTTGAAATCTAGCCCCTCAAACTCCTCGACAAAAGTGAAAATGTCACCCGAAGCTCCGCAACCGAAACAATAATACGAGCCGCGTTCAGGCGAAACGAAAAAGCTCGGAGTCTTTTCATTGTGAAAAGGGCACCGGGCTTTCAAATTCGCGCCAGCCTTTTCAAGTTTGATATAAGAAGAAACTACTTCTTCAATATTGAGCCGATCTTTGATTTTGGCAACGGAAGAATTCATAATTTTTTTAATTTTCAAAAACAAAAAATTTATTTCTCCGCTCCGACATTTTCTTTGAAGCCGGTACCGGCGGGAATCAGCCGGCCGATAATGACATTTTCTTTGAGTCCGCGCAGATAATCCACTCCGCCCTTGATCGCGTTTTCAATCAAGACACGATTGGTGTTTTGGAAGGAAGCCGCCGAGAGCCAGCTCTTGGTGCGCAAAGAAACTTCAGTGATGCCGAGCACCACAATTTCCGCCGTAGCTTTTTTGCCATTCAAGTTTTCAATTCTGGAATTTTCTTCCATGAAAGCGGTATTTTCCACGATGTCTCCGGTGGAAAAATTGGTTTCGCCGGCGTCTTTTATTTTGCGGCGGGAAAACATTTGGCGAATAATTATTTCGGTGTGTTTTCTGGAAATGGAAGCGCTCTGCAGTTCGTAAACTTTATTTATTTCGGCAATAATATATTCTTCCACCAATTCTTTGCCGCCTAGCCGAAACATTTCCGCGATATCGGCGGACCCGTCAGTCAGCAGTTGGCCTTTCTTGACTGTGTCTCCGGCTTTAACGATCGGTGTTCGGCGAAAAGCCGCGACATATTCCATTTCATTCTTTTCTTTGCTGCCTGCCTGTCCGGTAGGCATGTCCGACAAAACCTTGATTATTTTTTCCCCGCCCGCAACGCTTTGCGTAGCAAGGCGGGCAGGTTTGCCGTCTTTTGTGGCAACAGAAATTACTTCACCGTCAGTTTCGGAAATAATCGCCGGATTTTTTGGTATTCTTCTTTCAAAAATTTCCTCCACCCGCGGCAAGCCGGTGGTGATATCGGTGCCGGCCACGCCGCCGGCGTGGAAGGTGCGAAGAGTCAGTTGCGTCCCCGGCTCGCCGATCGCTTGCGCGGCGATGATCCCGACCGCTTCGCCTTTTTTCACCAAATAATTCCGTCCCAAATCCAGTCCGTAGCATTGCACGCAAAGACCGTGCACGGTTTTGCAAGTGAGCGGCGAACGGACAAACACTTCGGTGAAACCGGCTCCTTCGATATTGTAAGCCTCTTCTTTCGTAACCAAAAATCCTTTTTTATAAAGCACTTTGCCGTTCTTGTCTTTCAGATCGCCCGCCAGCACCCGTCCGCGAATATTTTTGGAAAGCGAAATTTCCATTCCGGAGATATTTTCCCGAGTCACTATTTTCCCTTCTTTGGTGCCGCAGTCATCTTCAGTAATCACCACATCCTGCGCCACATCCACTAACCGACGGGTCAAGTATCCGGCTTTGGCGGTATTAAGAGCGGTATCGGACGCGCCTTTGCGCGCGCCATGTGTAATGACGAAGTATTCAATCGGAGAAAGACCTTCATAATACGAAGGGATAATCGGATATTCCAATATTTTACCCTGATTGTTTTGGATAAGACCGATCATTCCAATCATTTGCGACAAAGTGCTCATATTGCCTCTGGCTTTGGAAGTAAACAAGTCATAAGCGGAACCATTCTTATCGAGCGTATCCGGCAGAACTTTTTCCAATTTTTTCTTGACGAGCGTCCAGATTTCAATGATTTTCTGATATTTTTCTTCTTCCGACAAAAGACCTTCGCTCCACTCCGAAATAATTTGCTCTTCCGATTTTCTGCCTTCGGCAATAATTTTTGGCTTTTCTAAAGACAAAGAAACGGTGTCCAGTCCCCAAGTGGTGCCGGAAATCGTGGAATATTTAAAACCGAAAGACTTTATTTTGTCAAGAATGGCTGGCGTATCATCCACCCCGAAATGGATAATAAGTTCATCCAAGAGAGACGAAAGGCGGTCGTGGGTCATTTCATCGTTAATATAAGAAAAATCATCGGGCATTATACTGTTGAATAGAAGCCGGCCGACGGTAGTGTTGAAAATTTCTCCGCCGAATTTTCGATATTTTGGAGAATCGGTCGCCAACACTTTTATTTTGGATCGCAAAGAAACAATATCATAATCGTAAGCGGTAATCGCGGTGTTGGGACTGGAAAAATATTTTCCTTCTCCTTTCTCTCCGTCCACAGATTTGGTCATCCAATAACTTCCGAGCACCATATCCATTCTGGGATTGACAATCGGTTCTCCATTTTGCGGTTTTAATAAATTTTTATTTGAAGCCATCAATTCTTTCGCTTCATTTTGCGCCTCAATCAAAAGCGGCACATAGACCGCCATCTGGTCTCCGTCAAAGTCCGCGTTGAAAGCCTGACAGACCAGCGGATGCACCTGGATCGCATTGCCTTCGATCAAAACCGGATTGAAAGCCTGAATGCCCAAGCGATGCAAAGTCGGCGCGCGGTTCAGAAGCACGAATTTGCCGGCGATGACTTCTTCCAGCATAGCCCATACTTCGCCCGTGCGCTCTTCTATCAATTTATTGGCGCCGCGAATATTGAAAGCCAACTCCGCCTGTAAAATTTTGGAAATCACAAAAGGCCGGAAAAGCTCTAGCGCCATATGTTTCGGCAAGCCGCACTGATTAAGTTTCAGTTCCGGTCCGACGACAATCACGCTGCGGCCGGAATAGTCCACCCGTTTGCCGAGCAAATTTTGGCGGAACAGACCCTGCTTGGATTTCAAGTTGTCCGAGAGAGATTTAAGCGGGCGTTTCTGCGACTGGCTCATCGCCGCCGAATCGTTCTGTTTGGCGATGGAATTGTCAATCAAAGCGTCCACGGCTTCCTGAATAATTCTTTTTTCGTTTCGCAAAATGACATCCGGCGCGTTGATTTCTTTCAATTTTTTCAGACGATTGTTGCGATTGATTACTCGGCGATACAGATCGTTCAAATCGGAAGTTGCGTGCCGGCCGCCGTCGAGAGCCACCATCGGACGGAGAACCGGCGGAATCACCGGAATTACCGTCAGAAACATCCACTCCGGCCGGATGCCGGCGTAAGACATCGCGCGGATCAGCGACAATCTTTTCTGCAATTTTTCTTTTTCCACCGCGCTGGATTTTTCCAGCATTTTTTCGGTCAAATGCTTCAATTTGTTCAAATCCAGGTTTTTAAAAATGGAATAAATCGCTTCGGCGCCGATATTCGCTTCAAAACAAGTTCCGTATTTCAACGAATAATGATGAAAGGAAATTTCGTTCAAAACTTTGCCTTCATAAATTTCTCCGATTTCTTTTTTGGTGCTGGAAAATAAATTCTTCAATTTTTCGCGCGTGTCCGCATCCGCCGAATTTTTTAGTTTATTTTTGTATTCTTTTTCAAGATTGAAAAGCACGGACTCTTTTTCTTCTTCGTGCACCTTAGTTATGATATAGCCGGCGAAATAAATGACTTTTTCCAAATCTGATACGGAAATATTCAAAAGAATGCTCATTCGCGAAGGCACGCCGCGCAAAAACCAAATATGCGAAACAGGAGTAGATAATTCTATATGACCCATTCTCTCGCGCCTAACGATAGAACGCGTTACCTCAACGCCGCATTTTTCGCAGATGATATCTTTGTAACGAATCCGGCGATATTTTCCGCAGTAGCATTCGTAATCCTTTTCCGGTCCGAAAATTTTCTCATCGAAAAGACCACCACGCTCACTGCGGCCGGTGCGATAATTGATTGTTTCCGGTTTGGTGACTTCACCGAAAGACCATTCCTCAATCTGCTCCGGAGAAGCGAGCCGCAAACCAATCGAATCAAATTCAGTTGTGTTTAAGGTTTTCATAAGTTTATTTATCTATTCCCTTTTTTAATTCCACATCCAGCGCCAGACCGCGCAGATAGTTTAAGAGCACATTGAAAGAAGCCGGGGAATTCGGCGGACGGATGGTTTCGTTTTTGATAATGGAATCAAAAGTTTGCGAACGGCCCACAATATCATCGGATTTGATGGTCAGCATTTCGCGCAAAGTGTAAGCCGCACCGTAGCCCTCGAGCGCCCAAACTTCCATTTCTCCGAATCTCTGTCCGCCACCTTGCGCTTTGCCGCCAAGCGGCTGTTGGGTGATCAGCGAATAAGGTCCGATCGAACGCATATGAATTTTGTCCTCCACCATATGATGCAATTTGAGCATATACATATAACCGACAGCCACATCTTGTTCAAAAGCTTCTCCGTTTCGTCCATCAAAAAGTTTTATCTTGCCATTCTCCGGCAAGCCGGCTTTGACTAATTCCTCTTTTATTTCTCCGTGGCGAGCCCCGAGAAACGGCGAAACAATCGCCTGATAGCCCAAACTGTTGGCCGCCATACCTAAATGCATTTCCAAAATTTGCCCCAAATTCATGCGCGAAGGCACGCCGAGCGGTGAAAGAATAATATCAATCGGCGTTCCGTCGGCCATATAAGGCATATCTTCTTCCGGCAGGATCATGGAAATTACGCCCTTATTGCCGTGCCGACCGGAAAGCTTGTCGCCAACCGAAATGTTGCGAATCTGCGCGACCTCAATCACGATCTTTTTGATAATTCCCGTTTCCAAAGTATGCCCCAAATCTCGGGAAAAAATTTTCACGCCGATAATTCGGCCACGCTTGCCGTGTTCCATCCGTAAGCTGGTGTCTTTGACATCCCGCGCTTTTTCGGCGAAGATAGATCGGAGCAACCGTTCCTCCGGCGTCAATTCCGTCTCTCCTTTCGGCGTAATCTTGCCGACCAAAATATCGTTCTCACGCACTTCCGCTCCGATCCGCACCACGCCGTCTTCATCCAAATCTTTCAGTTTCAATTCGCCGACATTCGGAATGTCGCGGGTGGTGATTTCCGGTCCCAACTTGGTATCCCGCACCACGCAAGTGAATTCTTCCACATACACGCTGGTGAATTTGCTCTTTTTAACCAACCGTTCGGAAACGACAATCGCATCTTCGTAAGTCGAGCCGGACCAGGACAAAAAAGCCACAAAAATATTCTGCCCGATGGAAATTTGCCCATTTACCGTGCTGGAAGTGTCGGCCAAAACATCTCCTTTTTTGACCTTGTCGCCGATATTAACAATAGGTCGTTGATGAAAAACCGCAAAATTGTTATTGCGAAGAAAATTAACCAGCGGATAAGTTGTTTCTTTTTTTCCTTTGACGATTATTTTTTTGGCGTCAACATAAGAAACAACGCCGTCTTCTTCCGCTAAAACTATCCGACCGGAATCTCTAGACGCCAATTCTTCCATTCCGGTAGCCACCAACGGCATTTCTGGAAGGACACACGGCACGGCTTGTCTTTGCATATTTGATCCCATTAAGGCGCGGTTAGCGTTGTTGTGCTCCAAGAAAGGAATCATGGAAGTGCTGACGGAAAAAGCTTGATTGGAAGCGACATCGATGAAGTCAACTTCTTCGCGAGAAATTTGGCCCGGTTCGGTTTTGATCCTGGCTTCCACTTTTTCTTCGGTGATTTTTCCATTTTCATCGTAAGGAATTCCGGCGTGCGCGATATTGTATTTTTCTTCTTCGAGCGCGTTCAAATAGACAACCTCGCCGGTAATTTTTCCATTTTTAACTTTTATATAAGGAGTTTCAATAATGCCAAAATCATTTATTTTGGCGTAAGTAGAAAGCTGAAGAATCAGCCCGATGTTCGGGCCTTCCGGAGTATTGATCGGGCAAACTCTTCCGTAGTGCGAAGGGTGAACATCGCGCACTTCCAGTCCGGCTCGTTCTCGAGTCAAACCGCCGGGACCAAGCGCCGACAAGCGGCGAATATGATCAAGTTCCGCGAGCACATTTTCCTGATTCATAAATTGGGAAAGCTGATTGGTGGTGAAAAATTCTTTGATGCGCGCTTGGAGCGGTCGTTGATTAATGATTTGAATCGGCATGGCCGTGTCCACATCGATAATCGACATCCGGTCCTGGATATTTCTTTTGATTTGCATCATTCCGGTGCGAACTTTTTGCTGAAGAATTTCCCCGACAAAACGGACTCGCCTTTGGCCCAAGTGGTCGATATCGTCAGCCTTGGATCCAGAAACATTGTTCAAAGTAATGATATTGGAAATCACGACCGCTAAATCCTCTTTGGAAATTGTGCGGCGCGCGAGCTCCGCCTCATCCATCGGTTTTAGAAATCGTTGATTGAATCTGAATCGTCCAACCGGCGAAAGATCGTATCGTTCGGCAGTGAACAAAGAATCGATAAATTCCTTGGCGTTCTCGGCGGTAGCCATATCGCCGTCGCGCAGACGTTTGTAAATCTCAATATAAGCGTCATTCAAATTTTTTATTCCGTCTTTGGCCAGAACGGTTTTGACAGTTTCTTCCGACCCGGAACCGGAAAAAGCTTTTAGAATCATTTCGTTCGTCTCATAACCCATCGCGCGCAAAAGCGCAGTCGCCGGGAATTTTCTTTTCTTGTCTATCCGGATATAAATTCCGCCGTCCGCTTCCGATTCGATTTCAATCCAAACTCCGCGCGCCGGAATGATTTTCGCGCCAAAATATCGATTACCTTTGCTTTCGGTTTCCGTGAAGAAAACTCCGAAACTTCGCGCGAGCTGCGGCACAATCACCCGCTCCACGCCGTTGATAATGAAAGTCCCGTGCGGGGTCATCAAGGGAAGCTCCGACATAAAAATTTCCTGCTCTTTAACGGTGCCTAAAATTTTATTGGTCAATTTAACACGAGCTTTCAAAAGTCCTTGATATGAGAGTTTGTTTACTTTAGAATTATTCTCGTCGGTTTTGCTTTCGCTTAAAGAAAAAGAAGTGAATTCCAATTGGAACTTTTTTCCGGAGTAATCAATGATCGGAGAAAATTCTTTGAAAACTTCTCCAATTCCGGTTTCTACCAGCCATTTGAAGCTCTTCACCTGGGCCTCGATCAAATTAGGAAAAGGCACCAGAGGTTTTTTGTAACGAGAAAAATACTTCTTAGGACGAGCTAATTCTCTAGGCATATTTTTATTTAGATGATTAAGTGAAAACCCTAGTAATAAAACATTATTAATACTACACAGGATTCCATCCGATACTCAATCAATGAATCAAAAGAACCTTACTCCTTTTTGATTTTTTTGTCAAGGTATAACTGGGGATTATTTATTTTGTTTCCACTCTTCAATTTTTTTGTGATTGCCCGATAATAAAACTTTGGGAACTCTATAATTCTTATCTTTCCATTTTAAGATCTCCGGACGGGTGTAAACTTCACTCGACGAAATTCTTTCTTCTTCCAGCGATTCATATTTGCCGAGCACGCCCTTAATTTGGCGGGCAATGCAGTCAATCAAAACCAAGGCCGGCAATTCCCCGCCGGTGACAACAAAATCCCCGATGGAAAACTTTTTGGTTTTCAAAATCTTGTCCACCCGCGCGTCTATGCCTTCATATCTGCCACAGATTAAAATAAGATCTGTGTATTTTTTTGAGATTTTTTTAGCGACATCAGTCGTGAATTTCGGAGCACTGGGAATAAAATTTATAACCAGAGTTTTTTTATTTTTAATCTTAATTTTTGAGAAAGCTTTGAGAAAAAATTCCGGTCTTAAAACCATACCGGGCCCTCCTCCATAAGGCCGACCATCCACCCGTTCTTTCGGCTTGCAAAAACTCATCGGATTGTAAAAAAGAATTTTTATTTTTTTATCCTTTACCGCCCGCCCTAAAATAGATTCCTGTAAATAAGAATCGAATGATTCCGGAAAAATTGTGATGATGTGAAAAACCATTAAATCCCCTTGAGTTCATCCATCGCTTCGTCCACTGTTTTCATCGTTGGCGCGGAGTGCATTGGTCGGTCGTGCCTGACATAGGTCTGACTACTTTCCGTCCGCTCCGGCCGCATGCCGCCTTCCGGCTCATTGATTTTTAGATTTACGCGAGCATTGTTCTTCATACCAATAATACGCAATAGAGTGCGGATAGCCTTGGCGGTGTTGCCCATTCGACCGATAATTTTGCCCATATCCGCCGGATTGACCGTAAGCGTTATGAGTACGCCCATTTCGTCCACCGTGCGCTCAATCTTCACATCATTCGGATTGTCCACCAATGCCTTGACCACATACTCCAGAAATACTTGATCTGCTTCTTGCATAGAATTTTTTATTTTAATTGATAATCTTATAATTGTAACATCCCTCCACAAGCGGGCAAGCCTGCCTGCCGGCAGGCAGGTTTATTTCTTGACTTTCAACTCTTTTCTCTTTTGCGTCGGTTTTTTCTTCGGTAAAACATTTATTTTCTTGCCTTCAATTATTTTATCGTGAACTAAAAAATTATGCATCGTGCCGGAACATTTGGCGCCAGTCGACATCCAATATTTGATTCTCTCAACTTCAAGTTTCTTCTCTCCGGCTTTGGGGTTGTAAGTGCCTAAAATTTCCAAAAACTTTCCACTTTTAGTGCTGTTTTTGGAATCGGTCAAAACAACTCGAAATGCCGGATCATTCTTTCTGCCTATTCTTTGCAATCGTATTTTTAACATAAATTCAGCTTAACATAAAAAAGAAAAATTGCAATGAATTTAAATTTTTGTGCTATATTTAAATAAATGAAGCAAATTACCAACAAACAGCAAGGCGTTATTTCCATTTCCGGTAAAGGCGCCGGTTATGTGGCTGTCGGTGGAAACAAAAATCCAGGACAAGATCCAGAAATTGATTTCCGGCATTTGCGAACAGCCCTGCACGGCGACACGGTGGAAATAATTTTGCATCCCAAAAATAAAAATCGCCAGACTGCTGAAGTTTCTAAAATAATAAATAGAGCAAAAACGAGTTTTGTCGGGGTGCTAGAAATAGAGAACAAAATATATTTCTTGAAGCCAGACGACCCGAAAATGTACACCGATATTTTAATTCCGAAAGAAAATTTGAACGGCGCAAAAATCGGACAGAAAGTTTTCGGGGAAATAGTTTCATGGCAAGACGCTCAAAAAGCTCCGCTCGGAAAAGTGTTGAAAACTCTGGGTTGGCCGGGCGATAATGATGCCGAAATGCGGGCAATCGCGACAGAAAAAGGATTTGACACGGAACTTCCGCAGAAAGTGGAAAATGAGGCAAGAGAAATTAAACAAGCAGGAGTTAAAGAGTTAGGGGCGCCCTGCCTGCCGGCAGGCAGGCGAGATTTTAGAAAAACTTTGACTTTCACTATCGATCCGTCGGATGCAAAAGATTATGACGATGCAAATTCAATACGCTGTCTTCCCCCTCTCCTTGATAAGGAGAGGGGGGCAGGGGGTGAGGTGGAAATCGGCATCCACATCGCCGATGTGTCGCATTATGTCAAAGTCGGCAGCGCGCTTGATGAAGAAGCGCGTGAACGAGGAACTTCGGTTTATTTGGTAGACCGAACCATACCGATGTTGCCGGAAATTCTTTCCAACGATCTGTGCAGCTTGGTGCCCAATAAAGACCGGTTAACGATGAGCGCAGTTTTTATTATTGATAAAAATGGCAAAGTGAAAAATGAGTGGTTTGGGCGGACGGTAATCCATTCGCAAAAAAGATTCTCGTATGAAGAAGCGGAGATTTCGATAAAAAACAAAAACGCGCCATTTCACAAAGAACTTTTTATTTTAAATAATTTAGCGAAAAAATTGACCAAAGAAAGATTCGCGGCCGGCGCCATTTCGCTGGATCAAGAAGAAGTAAAATTTATTTTGGATGAAAAAGGCGCGCCGATCAAAGTGATCAAAAAAGAACGAGGTGATTCCAACCGGCTGATTGAAGAATTTATGCTGCTCGCCAATAAAAAAGTGGCGAAAGTTTTATCACCCAAAGACAATATCTCAATTTACCGGGTACACGATTTGCCCAGCAAAGAAAAAATGGCCGATTTGGCATTTTTCCTCCGCAGTTTGGGACACAAAGTTTCTTTGCAAAACGGATTAATCCCGACAAGTGAAATAAACAAGCTTCTAGAAAATCTGGCCGGAAAAAATGAAGCGGATACCGTGCATCGCGCGGTAATTCGCTCAATGGCCAAAGCAGTTTATTCCACCAAAAATATCGGGCACTATGGCTTGGCCTTCCAATATTACACCCACTTCACTTCCCCGATTCGCCGTTATCCGGATATTCTGGTGCATCGGCTTTTGGTAAATCATTTGGCCGGCAAAAAGATAGGCAAAGAAAAATTCAGGGAAAAATTACTGGAATACGAAAAAATCGCTATCGTTTCTTCGGAACAAGAAAAGCGAGCTTCCGACGCCGAACGGGCTTCGATCAAATACAAACAAGTGGAATATATGTCGGCTCGTTTGGGAAAAATTTTCGCGGGCGTGGTCAGCGGAGTAACTGAATGGGGCTTATATGTTGAGGAAATAGAAACAAAATGCGAAGGGCTGGTGCGCGCGCGGGATTTGAAAGATGATTTTTATGTTTTCAATGAAAAGAAATTAGAGCTGGTCGGACAAAAAAATAAAAAAAGATACCGCCTCGGCGACCGGGTGAAAATAAAAGTAAAAAATGTTGATCTGGAAAGAAAAACAATAGATTACGAATTAGTCTAATCTACGGAGGAGTTTCCTCCGTAATTCTATTCTTTTTTACCATATCTTGTCAAAAAATCTTCGCGTTTCATAAATGCTTTTGCGAATGGTCTTTTTCTGCCATGTTTATCAAAAAAATTCGCATCATTTTCTTCGTCTGGTACCATACCCGCAAAAGTAAATCCTAAATCCTCCAAACGCTTGCGGCCATGAGGCGTTGCAATAATCCAGGAAGATGCCCAAACTTCTTTTATGTTTGGAAATGGCTTAATCAATTCCGCGAGTTTAATAAGTCCCTTCTCTATTTCTTGTTTAAATTCTTCAACTTTTTTCTTTGTCATAAAGTCTACAGACGGGGGTAGGTGAAAAAATATTTTTTCGTTTTCATTATTGAGTTCATCTTTACTTGTATACAATACCTCGCTTAATTCTAGATTTCCTTCCTGATTTAGGATAATTTCCCTTTCAGCTACTCCGAAGATTTTTGGTTGCATAACTTTTAGCATTAAGATTGGCTCCAATACTTTCAAAAAATGGGCGGTAAATTCGTCTCTGTCTTTTATTTTAATACCTTCTTTTAATTCGTTAATAATTTTTTCCTTATCAAAAACTAATCCATTTTTTTGAAAAATTTCCAGCTGAGAAATAAATCTATCAATTGTGTCATTTAATTGATCTCTATCATCAAACAATTGCCCAAATTTATCTCTTGTTTGCCTTCTGAGTACTTCAATTTCAATTATTTGTTGCTCTGGCGGGTTTTCTTTCATAGGGTAATTATAACACGAATATTTATCTGCCGAAACTACGGAGGAGTTTCCTCCGTAATGTTTTGTTGTGCTATACTTAATAGCATGGCTTTAAGAAAACAATCTTTTGCGCCCGGCGAATATTATCATTTATATAATCGCGGCACTGAAAAGAGAATTATTTTTTTAGATAAGCAAGATTATGGGCATTTTTTATTTTTGATGCATATTTGTAATACTACAAAAAGTATAGAATTAAGAAACATTGGCGAAAATTTTGATCGCGGAAAAACAATAGTTGATATTGGCGCGTATTGTTTAATGCCAAATCATTTTCATATTCTTGTTCATGAAAAAACAGAGGGTGGAATTTCTAAATATATGCGGAAATTGCTTACTGCTTATTCAATGTATTTCAATAAAAAATACGAACGAACCGGAAAACTATATGAGGGAGTATTTAAATCAACTCACGCAAACAGCGATAATTACTTAAAGTATTTATATTCATACATACACCTGAATCCGGCGAAATTGATAGATAAAAATTGGAAAGAAAATAAAAACAGAAAAACTAAACTTTTACTGGAATATGTTTTTGCTTATCCATATTCAAGTCTTAAAGAATATGTCAGTAAAAAATTTAAAATTATAAATCCTTCTAAATTTCCCGTTTACTTCAAAAATCCAACCGAGCATAAAAAAGAATTATTAGAATGGCTTAGCTTTGACAATGATTAATTGTTCTACGGAGGAGTTTCCTCCGTAATTTATGAAAAGATTTTTTTTAATATTTATAATTAGCGCAATAGTTTTTTCTGTCGGGCAAAAAACCAATGCCCAAACTGCGCCGCAATATTTTTATGTCAATAAAACAAGCGGACAGCCGAGCGTTTCCGCCAAGGCTTTTTTGGTCGGTGATTTGAATACCGGCGAAGTTATTTTGGCGAAAAATCAGGATCAAAAATTTCCGATCGCTTCCGTGTCCAAACTGATGACCGCGCTAGTTGCCAGCGAACTCCAAAATCCCGGCGATACCGCGCAAGTGAGCCGTGCCGCTTTGGCAACGGAAGGCAAGAACGGCGAATTGCATTTGGGACAAAAAATAACAATTTTGGATTTATTGTATCCCCTATTGCTGGAATCCAGCAACGACGCGGCGGAAGCGATTGCGGAATTTTTCAACCGAGATTCTTTTATTTCCAAAATGAACCAGGAAGCGGAAACTTTGCAAATGACTTCCACTTCTTTTGCCGACCCGAGCGGATTGTCTCCGAACAACCAATCTACCGTTTCAGATTTGTTTAAATTGTCAGGATACTTGACGGAGCGGAAACCGGACCTGATAAAAATCACCACCCTGCGAAGTTATTCCGATAAAAAACAATCTTGGTCGAACATCAGCCAATTTTTGGGACAAGCCGGCTATTTCGGCGGAAAATCCGGATACACGGATAAGGCTCTGCAAACGGTGGTGGCATTTTTCAATTTGCCGCTCGGACAAAGTGGCTATCGCCCGATTGCTATCGCGCTTTTGCAGAGCAATGATCGAAAAAAAGATGTGGAAACCATTTTGCAATATCTGCAAAAAAATATTTATTACGGCGGAGCGGCTGACGCCAGCACCAATTGGGTGCAAGAAAAAATCGGAATGCCGAATATAACAGAACCGGATTTCGTGACCATGACTTTTGGCGGCGACATTATGATGGATCGCGGAGTGCGATATTCCGTGATAAAAAATTTCAACAACGATTATTCCGCGCTTTTCAAAAATACGGACATTTTCAAAAATTCCGACATCGCTTTCGCCAACATGGAAGGGCCGGCGTCGGATGTCGGAGAGGATCAGAAAAATTTGTATTCTTTCCGGATGGATCCGGAATCAATTCCGGCTCTAAGCGGCGCTGGCTTTGATATTTTGTCCGTGGCCAACAATCACATTGCCGATTGGGGCATCGGCGCATTCCTAGACACGCTTTCGCGCCTGACCGAAAATGAAATCCTTTACATCGGTGGCGGAGTTAATAAAGCCGAAGCGAAAAACCCGACAATTATTCAAAAATACGGAATGAAAATCGGTTATATCGCTTTCTCGGATGTCGGACCTAACAATTTTGCCGCCGGAGAAAATCAGCCCGGCATTCTTCTCGCCAGTGATCCGGATTTTGATGAAATAATAAAAGCTGCGGCAAAGCAGGTTGATGATCTGGTCGTCTCATTTCATTTTGGCGAAGAATATCAAACCACCCACAACGCTCGGCAGGCGCAATTGGCGCACGAAGCCATCGATGACGGCGCGAAAATCGTCATCGGCACGCATTCGCACACAATCGAAGACACGGAAGTTTACAAGCAGGGCTACATTGCCTACTCGCTCGGCAATTTGATTTTCGATCAGTCTTTCAGCGCAAACACGATGCAGGGAATGATTCTGGAATTGAAATTATATCGAGATGGTTCACTAACCGTGAAAAAAGACATCACGGAGCTGAATTCCGCTTTCCAAATTAGCAAGGTGGTCAAAGGCAAAGAAGAAAAAATAAAATTCCAAACGCAAAAACCTACCCCATAGGTCTTGCCTATGGGGTTTATTTCGCAATCTCGGCGGCTTCGTCGAATTTGACTGATAATAGTTTGGAGGCGCCGTCGGCGCCGATGGTCACGCCATACAAAATTCCGGCGCGCGACATCGTTTCGCGATTGTGGGTAACTACGATTAGCTGTGAATGTTTGGAGAGTTTTTCCAGCATATCGCCGTATTTGCGGGAATTGGATTCGTCGAGCGCCGCATCCGTTTCGTCGAGCACTAAAAACGGCGGCGGGTTGACTTGCGACATTGCAAAAAGAATCGCGATGGAAGTGAGCGACCGCTCTCCGCCGGAAAAAGCGTGCAATTCTTTGACTTTTTTATGCGGCAAAGAAACATTTATATCTATGCCTTTTTCAAAAACTATTTCTTCCATCGCCTCGCCAAAGCTTTCAGCGTCGGCGGGTTCGTCTTTATCTATTTCACTTCCTCTTTTTCTTTTGTTCTCCACCACGATCGAAAGAGAAGCCTGTCCGCCGCCGAACATCAATGAGAAAAATTCCTGAAATTCCGCATTTATTTTTTTGACGCCTTCTTTGAATTCGTTATCTATCTTTTCTTTCAAATCGGCGATGAGTATGACCAAAGAGTCAACGCTCTTTTCCAAATCTTCCACTTCTCTCGCCAAAAATTGATCCCTCTCCGTTACTTCCCTATATTCTTTCATTAATTCCGCTCCATTGCCTGTTCCGGCGTCTTCCAATTTTATTTTCAGCCGTTCGATTTTTTTCTTCAGCTCTTCCTGTGCAAATTCTTTATTATTTTCTTCAATCGAGAAATTCTTGTAAGCTAAAATTTCTTGGCCGATTAAAGCTACCCCTTCTTTGATTTCGTTTTCAAACATCTCTTTTCTGTTTTTCAAATTCCCTTCTTTAATAACCACAAGCCCCAAAGCCGAAGACAATTCCTGCTCCCGCACTTTGAAAATGAATTTTTCCCGTTCCAAATCGCGCAAAGCTTCCATTTCTTTATCTAAATCTTTTTTCAAAACTTCAATAATTCCCGCCAATTTTATTTCTTCTTTTTTCAAATTATCCACTTCTGCCAGAATTTCAATCTGTGAATTTTTCAATTCTACCAATTCTTTTTCTTCATTCTGCCTTTTTTCTATCTGCTCCGCGTCTGTTTCCTTAATTTCGTTTCCGCACAAAGGGCATTTTCCTGAAATTTTCACCCGGTTTTGTTTCGCCTCAATCATTCCTTCGGTCCGGCCCAGTCTTCTTTCCAATTCGTTTTTTGCGACGCGAACCGAATTTATTTTCTGCTCGGCATTTTTCAATTCTTCTATTTTCACGTTTCCGCCCATGGAATTATTATCTTCCGTTTTGGAAATTTTGCCGGAGACTATTTCCAGTTCTTTGGAAATTTTTTCTCTTTCAAACGACAAATCTTTTTTTTCTTCTTCCAGAAAAATACTTTCTTTTTTTAGATATTCCCGATAAAGATTTCCGAGTTCGATTTGCAATTCTTTCGTCTTTTCGAATTTTTCCACCTGCTTCTTCAAAAAATTCAGGTGCGGGGCGTTTTCCCGGCGCTGTAAAACCACCTCCTTCATATTTTCATTCGTTCGTTCCAATTTTCTTTCGGATTCTTTTATTTTGTATTGGTAAATTTTCAATCCGAGCGCGTCTTCCACCATTTCCCGCCGTTCGCGCGGATTGGCGTTCAAAATCCGGTCCGCTTCGCCTTGCGAAATGATCTGATGGCCGCTTGAACCGATGTGAAGCGGAGCGAGCAAGTTGTGAATATCTTTTAGCCGCACTTCCGAACCGTTCAAAATGTATTTATTCAGCCCATCGGAAAAAACTTCCCGCGAAATCGAAACGGTGTCGTAATTCAAATTTATTTCTTCTCCGCCGTCGTTTTCCAATTTGAAAATCTTGTCCGAGTTGTCGAAATAAACAGAAACCATCGCGCTCGAAGCTCTGGCTAAATTCTTTGAACCTTTGAAAACCATATCCGCGCCGCCGCGCCCGCGCATGGATTTCATCGACTGCTCGCCCAAGACAAAACGAAACGCCTCGACGACATTGGATTTGCCCGATCCATTCGGCCCAACAATGGAAACAATCGGGCTTTCAAATTCTAAAATCGTTTTGTGGGCGAAAGATTTGAAACCATTTATTTGAAGGGTCTTGAGCCGCATGAATTTATTCTAGCACCCCGTAGTGAGTTTTGACAATAAACAAGTTTGCTCCGACCCAAGTCGGAGCCTTGTCAAAATCTACTACGGGGTAGCATATTTAATACACTTCCTGCTGATAGCATTTCTCGCAAAATACTATTTCCGGCCGCTCCGGCGCGTAAGAAGTTTCAAATTCTATCTCGCATTTTTCCGCGCCATGAAAATGAGTTTCTAATTCGCACATACAAGTCCTGTGCCAAAGCTTCAATGGATTTTTATGTTTTAATCTTTGATAATGCCGGCAATTCGGACAAAGATGCGGCAAAGGCAAATTCATTCTGCGATAAAATTGCAAATCTTCCGAAAGGATTCTAAAAGCGGTCATACAATTTTCGGCGCACTTTCCCTGATGCTCGCAAGAAATTATTTCATCTAAAATTGAATCTGTTGTTTCTAGAATGCTGTCAGGCAACTCATCCGAATTTTTAGTTATTTCATAATTTCTTTTGTCAGGCCTTCTCCAATTGTAACCATTTTCTTTTACCTGTTTTTGGTTTAGAAAAAAATATTCTTGCGCGGTCGTTTCGTTGTAGCCGAACGGCGAAAGTTCAATCGGATAAAATTCTCCGTATTTATATTGAATTCCCCTCTTATCAACAAACGGCATATCATTCATATGCTTGATAATTTTCGGCACTAATTTTTCATATTCTTCTTTCGTGTATTGTTTGTTAAAAATACAATATTTTTTCTTTTTCAAACCAATACAACCGAAAATATAGGACGAACCGGAAACCGTAATGCAGTAATCCGAATTTTTTGAATCATTCCATACACCCCAACCGCACTTGGTATTATAAATACCGCGTCCGGTTTGTAGGCATTCATTAATCAATTCGATATTGTCTCCATAATGTGTAAAATCATAAGTCGTTTTTACTGGTCCATTAGAAACAAAAGAGCAAAATTTAGAATCTTCCAAATTGGCGGCGCCAAAACAAAATTTAGAATTTTTGGAATGTTCCAGATAATCGCCGGTCACATTCAGGTTTTGCACTCCAAAATAATAT